>PXDM01000330.1 GCA_003565055.1 Paracoccaceae bacterium | reverse complement strand
GGCGGCTGCCTCGCGGGCTCTGCGCGGCTCAATTCGTGTCGGAAAAGCACGCCCATACAGGGGGTTTCCGGGCATGGATGCGGTCATTTTCCGGTTCCTGTTACAATCTCTACTCAGATCTACTTAGCCGTGCAAAAGTTTCCGTTCAGTTAACCTCCGGGCGACTAACGGTCTCTTCAGCATGTTTTTTCTTGTGAAGCTGTGCCAGCACGCCTATGGGCTGCGGCATGCGGATACTCTTTTTGGGCGATGTCATGGGCCGGGCGGGGCGGCAGGCCGTCACGCAGGCCTTGCCGGGGCTGCGGACACAGTGGCGGCTCGATTTCGTGGTCGTCAACGGCGAGAATGCCACGGGCGGGATGGGGCTGTCCCCGGATCATGCGAAACTCTTGTTCGAGGCCGGTGCCGATTGCGTCACGCTGGGCGATCATGCCTTCGACCAGCGCAGCATGCGCGAATTCGCAGCGCAAGAGCCGCGCATCATCCGCCCGTTGAATTTCGCCAAATCGGGCGCACCGGGGCAGGGCGCGCGGGTCTATACTTTGGCCTCGGGCGGGCGTGTTCTGGTCGCGCAGGCGCTGGGGCAGGTTTTCATGAAACAGCCCTTCAGCGACCCTTTCTCGGCCATCGAGCCGGTTTTGCGGGCGCATCCGCGTGGCGGTTTGGTACAGGCTGCGATCATTGACATGCATTGCGAGGCCACATCCGAAAAATACGCCATGGGCCATTGGTGCGACGGGCGCGCGAGCCTTGTGGTGGGCACGCATACGCATGTGCCGACCGCCGATGCGCAGATCCTTGGCGGGGGCACCGGGTTTCAGTCCGATGCGGGGATGTGCGGTGATTATGATTCCGTGATCGGGATGCATAAGGACGAGCCGATGCGACGCTTCATCACTGGCATGGCGCAGGCGCGGTTCGAGCCGGCCATGGGGGCGGCGACGCTTTCGGGCACCTATGCCGAGGTCGATCCCGCGACAGGACGCGCGACCCGGATCGAGATGGTGCGGGTGGGCGGCAGGCTGGCGCAGGCCGGGCCCGGGGCGCAGGATTGAGGCATGCAATGGAGTAAATTGGGTCGCGCCGCCCGCATTCCGCAGCTAACGGCTTGCGCAGGCGCATCTTTCTGCGCAACTGTCACCACAAGGGCGACGCTGACGGGGGATCCATGTTCGGGATAGAGCTTGGCGATACGACACAGGCCATTGTTGCTTTGTTGATCGTGCTGGGCATGTTCCTGGCCTTCATACGCGAAGCCTATCCGGTCGAGGTGACGGCGATCGGCGGCGCGGTGCTGATGCTGGTGCTGGGCATTCTTCCGCAAGGCGCGGCCTTCGATGCCTTTTCCAACCACGCGCCCTGGACGATAGCTGCCCTGTTCGTGATTGTGGGCGCCTTGGTGCGAACCGGCACGCTGGATCTGATTTCGCAGATGGCGGCGCGCAACATCCAGAAGCGCCCCTGGATCACGCTGGCAACGCTGACCCTGACGGTTCTGGTGCTTTCGGCCTTCGTGAACAACACACCCATCGTTGTGGTGATGATTCCGATTTTCGTTCAGTTGGCCAAGCAGATGGGCACTTCCGCGTCCAAGGTTCTGATTCCGCTCAGCTATCTGGCCATTTTGGGGGGGACGCTGACTTTGATCGGCACGTCGACCAATTTGCTGGTCGATGGGGTTGCACGCGCCAATGGCATGGCCCCGTTCTCCGTCTTCGAGATCACCAAGCTTGGGCTTTTGATGGCGGTGGCAGGGGTGCTGTATCTCGCGCTGTTCGGTCATAGGCTGTTGCCCGACCGTGCATCGATGAGCGATGTTCTCTCGAACCGCTCCAAGGCCAAGTTCTTCACCGAAGTGGCCATCCCCGAAGCATCCCGGCTGGTCGGGCGCAAGCTGGCCGATGTTGACATGTTCAAGCGCGAAGGGGCGCGGGTGATCGACGTCTTGCGCGGCGATGCCTCGTTGCGTTGGGGCGATATGGCGCAGGTGACCCTGCAGGCGGGCGACCGTGTCGTGTTGCGCACGCAGATGTCCGAGGTTCTGGGCCTGAAGCAGAATCCCGATGTGGCGCAGGTCGACAGTGGCGACCCCGAAGACCCCAATCTGATCGGGCCACAGCGGGACATTGACCGGCTGTCATCTGTGGAAACCACGACCGTCGAGGTGCTGATCTCGCCCGACAGCAAGATGGTGGGGCGCAGGCTGGGCAGTATCCGGTTGCGGCGGCGCTATGGCGTCTATCCGCTGGCGGTGCATCGGAAGAATCAGAATTTCGGCACGAATTTCGAAAACCTGGTTGTGCGGGTCGGGGATACGCTGCTGCTTGAGGGCACGCCGGAGGATATTCAGCGGCTCGCGCAGGACATGAATCTTGCCGACATCACGAAACCGACCGAGCGGGCTTATCGCCGTGGACATGCGCCCATCGTGATCGCAGTGCTGCTGGCGATCGTGGTGGTCTCGGCGCTTAATCTCGCGCCGATTTCGCTGATGAGCTTCATCGGGGTTGCCGTCGTGTTGCTGACGCGCTGCATTGATGCAGACGAAGCGCTGGGCTTTGTCGATGGCCGGTTACTGGCGCTGATCTTTGCGATGCTGGCGGTCGGGGCAGGGTTGGAAAGCGCGGGCGCGGTGAGGCTGGTTGTCGATGTGCTCGCGCCATATCTGGCCACACTTTCTCCGATCATTCTTGTCCTTGCAGTCTATGCGCTCACCAGTTTCCTGACGGAACTGGTGACCAATAATGCCGTGGCCGTGATCCTGACGCCGATTGTCATCGCTCTCGGCCTTGCCTTGGGCATTGACCCGCGGGGCTTGGTGGTCGCTGTTATGATGGGGGCGTCAGCATCTTTTGCTACGCCCATCGGCTATCAGACAAATACGCTGGTCTACGGACCAGGCGGTTATAAATTCACCGATTTCCTGCGGATCGGTGTGCCGATGAACTTTCTACTCGCGGTAGTCGCTGCCGTGTTCATCCCGCTCTTCTGGCCGCTCTGACGCCCTCGGCTCAGACCAGCGCACGCTCTCTGACCCGTTTTTTCAGTCTCGTTCGGTAGTCTGTCTCC
>PXDM01000006.1 GCA_003565055.1 Paracoccaceae bacterium | reverse complement strand
CGGGATGCCTGCTATGGCTGCACTTGCCTCGGAACTCGCGGCCGAGATCTACGGGCTCGACGTGCTCGCGCGCCATATCGAAGATCAGGGCAGCAACACCACGCGCTTTCTGGTCATGGGACGCGAGGCCGATGACACGCGGCGCGGCGATCACGGCATGATGACGAGCTTCGTGTTTCGCGTGCGAAACATTCCGGCGGCGCTCTACAAGGCGATGGGCGGGTTCGCGACCAATGGCGTGAACATGGTGAAGCTCGAAAGCTACATGGTCGACGGGTCTTTCACCGCGACCCAGTTCTTCGCCGAGATCGAAGGTCATCCCGATGATGCCCCCGTGGCGCGCGCGCTTGACGAGTTGCGCTTCTTCACCTCCTATCTGCGCATCCTCGGCACCTACCCCGCCGACCCGGCCCGGCGCTGAGTCTGTGCCTGTCGCGGCGGCAAGCGAGCCGTTAGGGGCCGGAGTGGCCCCGGATCGTCGCTTCTCGGCGATGGATGAAGCGGCACAAAAACATAGTCGAGCACGGCCGGACGGCCGGCATTTTCCGCCGAACGCCGTGATGCGGGGTTCAGACCATCAATCGTACCGATCAGCAATCTGTCCCTGTTGCACTGTTGCGCTGCGGCCCAGACCATCTGCGCTCGCGCTGCGACCCCGCGTCCGGCGGCGGCGGTTGTCACGATTTCTTCAGCGATCTCATCCCCTTCGATCCACTCCACCGCCCCGTCGCGCACCGCGAGCAGCCCGACGGGGCGTAACGTCATCGCGCCATCCGCATGGATCGCACGAAGCCCGCCCGTCGCATGACAATCGGCCAGTTCTCTGGCAGAGGCAGGCGAGAGGTTTCGTCGCAAAGCAGGCGCGGCCCGCGTGAGGTCATGATAGCGCGCATCGACCATCGCCACGGCCTCTTCGACGCAGGCGAATGGGGTAAGGCGGACAAGATCATCCGGGCGGCGCATTTTGGCGTAGGGCGCGGCATGGATGCTCATGTCGAGCCAAGCATCGCCTACGGGGCGCAGGCCGGGCGGCAGCAAAAGGCGGAGCGCGCGAGGCGAAAATAACGCCCATTCCTGTGTGACGGCATCGCGCAAGGCCGCTATTTCAGCGACATCATGCGCGACGATTTCCACAAAAGGCCGCGTAACATCACCGCCATGAAACCGGATTCCCCCGAGAAACCTCCCGGCCCGCATCCGGACATACCGGTGATTGAAATCAGCCTGCACCACACCGGAAAGCGTAATGTGATCGCTGAAAAGCCGTGCGAAATCGTGATCATCGACCCGCGCGAGTTGCGTTTGCAGCCAGCGCTCCAGCGAAGCAGCGCCACCCGCGCCTGGAAATCGCGCTGACAGAGCACGCTGTGGGGCAAGGGATGGCCAGTCGTTCAATGTCATGTTCAAGCATTTGCTCACACGGACCGTCAGGTCAACCCGCGGACCAGAGCACCCCATGAGAGGAATCCCGCCGACACGAGACTGTGAGCGCGCAAGCGGGTGGGAAAACACCGCAGCGGGCTGTAGAGGCCCGGCGTCGTTAACTATCCGGAGCCTTTCATGTCGACCCGAGAGCTGCTGGCCCCTCGCCAGAGCAGACGTGCATTCCTGACCGGCGCCAGTGCCGCGCTGGTCGCGCTCAGCGCCACGCCCGGCCATGCCCTGCCCTTCCTGCGCCGCGCCACCCCCGCGCCGTCAGAAAAGGCGCGCAGCCTGTTCATGCTGCATCAACGCACCGGCGAGATTTTCAACGAGGTCTATTTCGACGGCAGCACCTTTCTGGGTGAACCACTCGACCGTTTCGCGGTCTTCGCCCGCGACATGCGCACGGGTGATGTGGGCGAGATGGACCCGCATCTGCTCGATCTGGCGCATGTGCTGCAACAGCGCGCGGGCGCGGAGCACCCGTTGATCCTGACGCATGGGTTCCGGGCCGCGCCGCGCGGCGGGGCATCGCGGTCGCATCACCTGAGCGGCGAAGCGCTCGACATTGCCCACCCCACGCTGCGCCCGGCCGAATTGCACCGGTTAGCCGCCTCGATCGGGCGCGGGGGTCTGGGCCGCTACCGGACCTTCATCCATATCGACACAGGCCCCACCCGGCGCTGGTGATCGCGCCGCCTGCGTGGCCTAAGGCCCTGCTTTGCGCTTGACCTTGCGCTGCAATCCGATGAGGTTGCGCCCCAGACCCCGATCAGGACCGCTTCATGACTGGCCAGACGCCCCCTTTCGCCGCTTTTGAATGGATGATTGCCTGGCGCTACCTGCGTGCCCGCCGCGCTGAGGGCGGCGTCAGCACGATGACCGTGATCTCCTTTCTGGGCATCATGCTCGCGGTCTTTGCGCTGATCGCCACGCTCTCGGTGCGCTCGGGCTTCCGCACGGAACTGATCGACGCGACGCTGGGCGCGAATGCCCATGTCACGGTCTATTCCGCACTGCATGTCGATGAAGCCGGGCGCATGAGCCGGGTGATCGACGATTACGCGCAGATGGCCGAGCGCTTGGCGGCTGTGGATGGCGTGACGCGCGTGGCCCCGCTGATCAAGGGGCAGGTGATGGTCTCGGCCAATACCCGCAATGCGGGCGTCGAGGTCTTTGGCATCCATCACGAGAACCTGCTGACCATCCCGCGCGTGGCCGATCCTGAAACCGCACTGGGCGATATCTCACGCTTCGAGGAAGGTGTAGCGATTGGCTCAGGCGTCGCGCGCGAGTTGAATGTGGGCATCGGCGACACGATCCGCGTTATCTCGCCGGATGGCGCGCGCACGGCGTTTGGCACCAGCCCGCGCATCTCCGCTTATGAAGTGGTCTATATCTTCACCTCCGGGCGCTTCGATGTAGACCGCACACGGCTCTACATGCCCTTTGCGGAAGCGCAGCTTTTCTTCAACCGCGACGGGGTGGCTGATGAGATGGAGGTCATGGTCGCCGATCCCGAAGCTATTGACGCCATGCGCACGGACCTGTTGCGCGCGGGCGGTGAGCGGGCGATGCTCTGGACCTGGCGCGACAGTGCGGGCAGCTATCTGCGCGCGCTCGCGGTCGAAGATAATGTGATGTTCGT
>PXDM01000434.1 GCA_003565055.1 Paracoccaceae bacterium | reverse complement strand
GGGGAGCCGGTCGCGCAGGGGCTGGTCGTGAACATGATCGACCAGAAAGTGCGCAAGCTGAACCCGCAGCACATGACATATTCCATCGCCAAGATGGGGCTCTGGGCCTTCACCCGCATGGCCGCGCAGGAGCTTGGGCCACGCGTGCGCGTCAATGCCATCGGTCCGGGCCCCACGCTGCAAGCCGCCGATCAGCCGCTGCATCTCTATCGTCAAAGCCGCGAGGCCACTGTCTTGCAGCGCGGCGCGAACCTGTCGGATATCACTGCGGCGCTTGGATATTTTCTCGATGCGCAGGCCGTTACGGGGCAGTTGCTCTGTGTCGATGGGGGGGAGCATCTGGCCTGGGCCGCGCCGGATCAGGGTTAGTCACATCAGGAAATCATGCGCGCCGACTGCAGGTTATGCACCGTTAACGAAACTGTCACAGAGTTGCGATCAAAACATCTTAACTTTCAGGCGCTTGCAGATATCAAAAAAATTACTCAAATATTTCAGTATCTTATAAATTTGCCTATTTTTTGTGCAATTCACAAAACGCCCTATCTTTGTGAAGAAAATCGCGCTGAACTCCATTTCGCCCACAGAGTTATCCACAGTTTTCGTGGACAGGATTCAGGTTGCTACGCGATAGAAAACGGTGCAGTCCTCAGAAGAATCATGGCAGTTTTTGACAGATGACCGATCAGATCACGCCACCAGGCGCCGATAGCTCCGAGTTGCGCGGCCATGCCTGTATCGCCGACTATCTCAAGCGGCTGGATGCCTCGCCCGGTGTCTATCGGATGCTCAATGACAAATCCGAAGTGCTCTATGTCGGCAAGGCGCGCAATCTGCGCACGCGGGTGTCGAATTACGCGCGACCCTCGGGACATTCGGGGCGGATCGCACGGATGATCTCGGAAACCGCCTCGATGATGTTTCTGACCACGCGGACGGAAACCGAGGCGCTGCTGCTGGAGCAGAATCTCATCAAACAGCTCAAGCCGCGCTACAATGTGCTGCTGCGCGACGACAAGAGTTTTCCCTATATCCTGCTGCCCAAGGATCACGCTTACCCGCAACTGCGCAAGCATCGCGGGCGGCGCGCAGTCAAGGGCGCGTATTTTGGTCCCTTTGCCAGCGCGGGGGCCGTGAACCGGACGCTGAACCAGTTGCAGCGGGTGTTTTTGCTGCGCAACTGCACGGATTCCGTGTTCAACGCCCGCAGCCGACCCTGCCTGCTCTATCAGATCAAGCGCTGCTCTGCGCCTTGCGTGGGGTACATTTCCGAAGATGACTATGCCGGGCTCGTCGCCGATGCCGAGCGTTTTCTATCCGGCAAAAGCACGAAGATTCAGGCGCAACTTGCTCAAGACATGCAGAAAGCTTCAGAGGCGATGGAATTCGAGCGCGCGGCGGCCCTGCGCGACCGCATCCGCGCACTTACAAATGTTCAACAAAACCAGGGAATCAACCCTCGCACAGTGACCGAGGCGGATGTGATCGCGGTGCATCTCGAAAAAGGGCAGGCTTGCGTGCAGGTGTTTTTCATCCGCGCCAATCAGAGCTGGGGCAATCGCGATTTCTACCCCGCAACCGGAGCGGGGGCCGAGGAGCCGGAAATCCTCGAAGCCTTTCTGGGCCAGTTTTATGACAGCAAGGAGCCGCCGCGTCAGGTGATCATTTCGCATGGGATCGAGAACCCGGACCTGATGGGGCAACTCCTGAGCGACCGCGCGGGGCGGCGCGTCGAATTGCTGGTGCCGCAGCGGGGCGAGAAGGCCGAATTGGTCGAAAACGCGCTGCGCAATGCGCGCGAGGCGCTGGCGATGCGCATGGCTTCCACAGCCGCGCAGGGGCGGATGCTCGAAGGGCTGGCCGAGGCGTTCGGACTTGATGCGCCGCCCGAGCGCATCGAGGTCTATGACAACAGCCATATTCAGGGCACCGATGCCGTTGGCGCGATGATCGTGGCGGGGCGCGATGGCTTCATCAAGAGCCAGTATCGCAAATTCAACATTCGCGGTGACGGCATCACGGCGGGTGATGATTTCGGCATGATGAAGGAAGTCCTGACTCGGCGCTTCGAGCGGCTCCTGAAAGAAGACCCCGACCGCGAAGGCGAGACCTGGCCTGACCTTCTGCTGATCGACGGCGGCGCGGGGCAGATCAGCGCGGTGGCTTCAATCATGGCGGATCTGGGCGTCGATGATATTCCGGTTGTGGGGGTTGCCAAGGGCATTGATCGCGATGCGGGCAAGGAAGAATTTCACCGCCCCGGCGGCCGTCCCTTCGCCCTGCGCCACAACGACCCCGTGCTCTATTTCGTCCAGCGCCTGCGCGATGAGGCGCATCGTTTCGCCATCGGCACGCATCGCGCCAAGCGCGCGAAGGCGGTCAGTGCCTCGCCGCTGGATGAGATCCCCGGCGTGGGGCCGGGGCGCAAGCGCGCGCTGCTGGCGCATTTCGGCTCCGCCAAGGCAGTGGCGCGGGCGGGGCTCGCGGACCTGCAGGCCGTGGACGGCATTTCAGAGGCGCTGGCGCAGGTGATCCATGACCATCTCAATGCCCGCTGAGCGCATCGTTATCCTGACCGGCGCGGGGCTGTCCGCGGAGTCGGGTCTGGGCACCTTCCGCGACAAGGACGGGCTCTGGACACGCTACGATCTGAACGAGGTCGCCACGCCCGAGGGCTTCGCGCGCAACCCCGCGCTGGTGCATGAGTTCTACAATGCGCGCCGGGCCAATTGCCTTGAGGCGCAGCCGAACCCCGCGCATGACGCGCTTGCCCGGTTGCAGCGCGCCTGGCCCGAGCGCGTCACGCTGATCACGCAGAATGTCGATGATCTGCTGGAACGCGCGGGCGCGCCCGAGGTGATCCATATGCATGGTCAGTTGACCCGCGCGCTCTGCGCGGCGTGCGGGCATCGCTGGGATGCGCCGCGCGAGATGGACCATGCTGCGCCCTGCCCGGCCTGCGCCCGGCCCGCAACGCGCCCCGATATCGTCTGGTTCGGTGAATTCCCCTATCACATGGAGGCCATTGACGCCGCCCTGCGTCTGGCAGATCTGTTTGTCGCCATCGGCACATCGGGCAATGTCTACCCGGCGGCAGGGTTTGTGCAGGAAGCCGCCGCCAATGGCGCGCAGACATTGGAGCTCAATCTGGAGCCCTCGGCGACTGTCTCGCTGTTTGATGCCGCGCGTTTCGGTCCCGCCAGCCAGATCGTGCCCGACTGGGTGGCCGGGTTGCTTGGGACCGCCGCGCCGCAATAGGGGTTATTTGAGCGGCATCGACGCGAAGAGATAGAGCGTATCGAGCCCCGGATTTGGCCGATAGATCCGTGCGCTCGACCGGTGATCGGCGCCAAAGCCAAATTCGGCGCCGCTGGGGCGCGCGATCCCGAAATCGAGCGCGGTGCGGAACTGTATCGGGCCGCCGAGCTCTCGCCCTGTCCCCATGCGCTGCAATCCGGCCATAGACGTGACGCGCAGAAACAAGCCGCTGTCGCCCGGTCGCCAGGCCAGCGCAGAGCCAGCCCCTAGCCATGCCGACCCATTCGCGGCGAGGGACAGGCCAAGCACTGGCTGCAAGCTACGAAAATAGGGCTGACCCAGATAACGCAGGTAAAGCTCCGGATCATCGACCGAGCCCTGGTGACCCAAGCTGCCAATCAAACGCGGAGTCTCGGCGTAAACAGGTTTCGCAAGACAGAACAAGGCTACGAATAACAGTCGAAAAATCGTCAAAATATCTTTCCCCGCGATCTGGATCACCGCCGCCCTGCGCGGGATTCGACCGCGCAAGCCCAACTTTTGACAGAGCATAATTGGCAAAAATGAACAAAATTAGAACATACCACCCGAATTATCCCGCTGATAGCGCGCCAGAGCAGCCCTTGTCCATCGCGCTCGCCTCTTGCAGCCGCGCGCGCGCCGGGGCAGTGTCGGCGCATGGCGTTTCGCTTCATTCACACGGCTGATCTGCATCTCGACAGCCCGCTGCGCAGCCTCGCGCTGCGCGATCCCGATCTGGCCGAGCTGATCGCGGAGGCCTCGCGCATCGTGCTGCGCCGGATCGTCGATCTGTGCCTGTCCGAACAGGTCGATGCGCTGCTGATCGCGGGCGATCTTTATGACGGCCAGCAGACCAGCATGAAAACCGCGCAGTTTCTGAAGACCGAGCTCGCGCGGCTGGGGCCTGCGGGCATCCGGACCTTCATCATCCGCGGCAATCATGACGCCGAAAGCACCATCACCCGCGAATTGAGCCCGCCCGACGGGGTGACGATCTTCGAGGGACGCGCACAGGCGCTCCCGCTCACCAAGGGCGATTTGCAAATCCGCATCCATGGTCTGAGTTTTCGCGACCGTCACGCGCCAGAAAGCCTGCTCGGAAAATACAAAACCCCGGTCGCCGATGCGCTCAATATCGGGCTGATGCACAGCTCGCTCAACGGCAGCCCCAACCATGACCCCTATGCGCCCTGCGCGCTGGCGGATCTGCAGAACAGCGGTTTTGATTACTGGGCGCTCGGGCATATCCACAAACGCGCCGAATATCCCGGCCCTGCGCATGTGGTCATGCCCGGCATCCCGCAAGGCCGCGATATCGGCGAGCCTGGCGCGGGCAGCGTCACGCTTGTGAGCATCGGTAAAAACGGGGTGCAGACAGAGGCGCGGATCGTTGCTGAAGCGGCTTTTGTGCCGGTCACGGTCGATCTGAGCGGGTGCGACGACTGGCGCGATCTGCGCGATCCGGTCGAACGCGCGCTCGATGCCGCGCGCCTGCCCGTGCCGCATCTGGTCGCGCGGCTGCGGCTGACAGGGCAGACGCCCCTCGCGGCCCGCCTCCTGCGCGACCGCGATCTGGCATTGGCGGAGGCGCAGCAGATCGCGCGCGCGATGGGCGGCACATGGGTCGAGAAACTGGTCCTCGATTTCGCGCCCCGCCCGCCCGAAAGCGGCGCTCTGGGTGAGCTTGCCACGATCATCGCCCGCGACATCCAGGGCTCGGCAGGCTATGAGGCCGCGCTGGAGGCATTGCGCCGCGATCTTGAAGCCGCGCTGCCGACCAGCGACTTGCGCGACAAGCTTGCGCCGATCGCACCTGCGCTGACAGAAGCAGGCATCGCGGAGGTCCTCGCGCGGCTCGGGGGGCGCGGCTGATGCGGCTCGACGCGCTGGGGCTGATCCGCTACGGCCATTTCACCGATGCGCGGCTGGTGCTGCCCCGGACGCCCGAGGGCGCGGATCTGCATGTGGTCTTTGGCCCGAATGAGGCCGGGAAATCGACGCTGTTTTCGGCCTGGCTGGACCTGCTCTTCGGCTTCCCGGCTCAGACGCAATACGGGTTTCTGCACGATTACCGTGCGTTGCGGATCGAGGCGGAGATCACCGCCGCTTCCGGCCCGCTGAATCTGGCGCGGATCAAGGGGCGGACGAATACGCTTCTGGATGCGCAGAGCGATCAGCCGCTGGCAGAAGCCAGCCTCGGCGCTGCGCTCGGCGGGCTTGACCGGGCCAGCTATACCACGATGTTCTCGCTCGATGATGACACGCTAGAGCAGGGCGGCGAGAGCATCCTGTCGAGCGAGGGCGATCTGGGGCGGCTGTTGTTTTCGGCCAGTGCAGGTCTGTCGGAGCTCAGCGACGGGCTGCGCGCGCTGCAGGACGAGGCCAGCGCATGGTTCCGCCCCAGCGGGCGGAAATTCACGCTCAACGACCACAAGGCGCAGCTGCGCGCGCTGGAAGCGCAGCGGCGCGAGGTCGATCTCAAAGCCTCGGACTGGCGCAAGCTGTGCAGCGCCAAGGCCGAAGCTGAAGCGCAATATACTGCCGCCCGCGACCGATGCGCAGCGACCCGGCGGCAACGCGAGACGCTGCGCCGCGACCTTGACGCGCTGCGCGATCTGGCGCGGCTGCGCAAGCGCGAGGCGCAGCGCGCCAAACTGCCGCCTGTGCAGGATCTGCCCGATCATTGGCACGACGCCATGCCCGGCTGGCAGCGCGAGGAGGCCGAACTCGACGCGCTCGCGCCTGTGGCGCAGGCGCGCGTCAGCGCTCTTGAACAGGCCATTGCGGCACTGGGCGAAGACGCGCAGGCCGAAGCGATGAGCGGCCAGATCGACGAACTGGAGCAGCGCTTCGGCGCGGTGACCAAGAGCCTCGAAGACCTGCCCAAGCGTCAGGCAGAGGCCGGGGAGTTGCGCGCGCAGATGACGGCGCTCGTCGCACGTCTTGGCCGGGCCGATCTGACGCCTGAGAACGCACTTCTGCCCGCCGCGACAGTGGCACGGCTGGGCGCGCTGTTGGAAGAGGACGCAGTGCTGCGCAGCACGACCGAGACTGCACAGGCCGAATTCGCACGCGCGCAGCAGGCCATGCCCGACGGCCCCGCGACAGGCGCGCTGGATGAGACCGCCCTCGCGCGGCTGGGCCCGTTTGTCGCGGAGCTGCGCCGCGCCGATCTCTTGCGCCTGCGCATGGACGCTCAGACCGAGCTTTCGCGCGCCGACAGCGCTTTGCAGGCGGCGATGGATGCGCTCGCGCCATGGTCCGGCTCGCCTGAGGCGCTTTGCGCGCTTGATCTGCCCTCCGGGGCGCATCTCGACGCTTTGGCGCGTGATCTGGCCGGGGCGGGGCAGGCGCTGCGCGATGCGCAGGCGCAGGTGACGGGGATGCGCGGGCAAGTGGCGCAGGCCCGCGCGGGGCTCGCGCAGGCCGCGTCTTTGCGCCCCGAGGATGTGGCCGATCTGCGTGCCGCGCGGGACCGGGCGTGGCGCGTGCATAGATCCACGCTCAGCCTTGAGAGCGCCGAGGCGTTCGAGCAGGCCATGGCCGCTGATGACCGTATCCGCGCGTTGCAGATCGACGCGGCGCGACAGGGCGAAAAGCTCGCCCGGATTGCCGAGACCGAGGCCGCTCTGACGACAGCCGAAGCCGCGCGGGACGAGATCGCGGCGCAGCTTGCAGCGCTGGAGGCGCGGGTCGCAGCGCTCTGGTCCGGGCTCGGGATCCCTGCGGAGCATCGCCCGCTCGCGGATTTCATCGCATGGCTGGCGCGGCGTGATGCGGCGCTGGAGGCTTTGGCCGCACAGACCCGCGCCCGCGCCGAAGACGCGGCCCTGCGCGCGCGGTTGCACGACGCCAGCGGGGCGCTTTCGCAACTGCTCGACGCGTTGGGTCGCGGCTTGCAGGATGCCGATTTCGCGAGTCTGCTGGCCGAAGCCGAAGCCGCGCTCGCCGAGGCTGCGAGCCTGCGCCAACACGCCGCGCGCGCGCGCGATCTGGCCCAGCGCGAAGCGGCTCTGGCCGAGGCGCAAGAGGCCCGCGCGATCTGGCAGGGTGAGTGGGACCGGCTCTGCGCGCAAAGCTGGATCGGCACCCCCGCGCCCGAGCCTGTGGCGATGCGCGCGATCCTCGATCTGACCCGCGCGCTTGCCGAACATCACACGCGCGCGGGCGATCTGGCCCAGCGCATCGGGCGGATGCAGGGCGACATCGCGCAGTTTGATCACGACCTGCGCGCGATTGCCCAGAGCCTTGATGAGCCGCCCGAGGGCAGCGGCGCGCAACTCTGGCCGCGGCTGCGCCACCGCCTGCAGGCGGCGCGCGCGCAGATGACCGAACGCGCACGGCTGCAAAAGGAGCATGCCGAAGCCCAGCGCGCCGCCGAGCAGATCACTGCGCGCCGCACCGCGCTGAACGCCCGGCTGGAGCCATTGCGCGCGCGTTTCGGCGCACTGGCGCTCAGCGAGATCGCCGCAACGCTTGCCGCCATCGCAAAGGCGCGCGAGATCGCGCAAGACTGCGCGGCGCTGCGCGATGATCTGGCGCAAACCCTCGGCTGCACAGAGCTTGAGCCCGAGATCGCGCGGCTGGACGCGCTCGACGTATCTGCGACCGAAATCGCGCTCAATGATCTCGACGTGATGCTCAAGGCGCTCGAAGCCGCGCAGCAGGACGCCTATGCGACCCTCGCCGCAGCGCAAAAGGCGGTGGACACAGTCAGCCATGACGGCGCGGCCGCGCGAATCGACGCAGAGCGGCAGACGCTGATCGAGCAGATCAGCGAAGAAGCGCAGCAGTTTCTCGCGCGGCAGGCCGGGATCATCGCTGTGGAGCACGCCTTGCGGCGCTACCGCGACACGCATCGCTCCAGCATGATGGCGCGGGCCTCCGATGCCTTTGCGATGCTGACCGGGGGGCGCTATGTGGGGCTTGTTACGCGGGCGGACGGGGCCGATGATGTGCTCATGGCGCAGCTTGCGGGCGGGGCCACGAAAGAGGTCAGGACGCTCTCCAAAGGCACGCGTTTCCAGCTCTATCTGGCGCTGCGCGCAGCGGGGTTTCACGAATTCGCCGCCAGCCGCCCGACGGTCCCCTTCATCGCTGACGATATTTTCGAGACCTTCGACGATACCCGCTCCGAGGCTGCCTTCCGCCTGCTGGGGCAGATGGCGCAGCGCGGGCAGGTGATCTACCTGACCCATCACGCGCATCTGTGCGACATCGCCCGCGCGGCCTGCCCAAAGGCGCAGATCCATGACCTGCGCACGCTCTGAGGGGCGCGCGGAGATTCAGCATCTGCCCAAGCACTGAGCAATCTCGCCTGCGCGTGATCATCCACTGAGCGCTCCGGGCCACGCGCGCGATGCGAATTAACAAAGCGATAATAAGTTTTGACAGAGTTGTGACTCTGCGCAATCCTGAGATTGTCAACAATCTTGTTGTCAAAACCAAGAGACAGTGCCGCTTCAGGGCATGTCCACATGGGAGAAATATTCATGGCGCATACCACAACGAAACTGATCGCGGCCCTCTTGGCAAGCTCAGTGCTGACTGGCGCAGGGGCGGCGCTCGCCCAGGACAAGATTTTACGCATCGGCATGACCGCTGCCGATATTCCGCGCACATTGGGCCAGCCCGATCAGGGCTTTGAGGGCAACCGCTTCACCGGCATCACCATCTATGACAGCCTGACCGAATGGGATCTGAGCTCGGAAACCGAGCCTTCGGTGGTGATTCCGGGTCTGGCGACAAGCTGGGAAGTGAACCCCGATGACACCACGAAATGGATTTTCAACCTGCGCGATGATGTGACTTTCCATGACGGCAGCCCCTTCAATGCCGAGGCCGTGGTCTGGAACGTGCAGAAAGTGCTCGATGAGGACGCGCCGCATTTCGACGCCAGTCAGGTGGGCGTGACCGCATCGCGGATGCCGACGCTGCGTTCGGCGCAGGTGATCGACGAATTCACGGTCGAGCTGACCACATCGGAGCCTGACAGCTTCCTGCCGATCAACCTCACCAACCTCTTCATGGCCTCGCCCACGCATTGGCAGGCGAAATTCGAGGAAACCGGCAATGCTGAGGCCGCCTGGGCCGCATTTGCGGCCGATCCCTCGGGCTCCGGCCCCTTCCGCGTGACCGCCTTCGCCCCGCGCGAACGGCTGGAAATGGTGCCCAACGAAAACTACTGGAACCCGGCCCGCACTTCGACACTGGATGGCGTTGTTCTGGTGCCGCTGCCCGAAGCCAATGCGCGCACGGCAGCCCTTCTATCCGGTCAGGTGGACTGGATCGAAGCGCCTTCGCCCGATTCCATGCCCCAGATCGAAGCGCGCGGCTTCACGATCTATTCCAATCCCCAGCCGCATGTCTGGCCCTGGCAGCTCTCCTTCGCCGAAGGCTCGCCCTGGCTTGACCAGCGTGTGCGCCATGCGGCCAATCTGTGTTTCGACCGCGAAGAACTGTCGATCCTGCTGGGTGGCATGATGGGCGCGCCCAAAGGCTCCTACGAGCCCGGCCATCCCTGGTTCGGCAATCCGTCTTTCGACATCCGCTATGATCTGGAAGAAGCCCAGCGCCTTATGAGTGAGGCCGGTTTCTCCGCAGATAACCGGCTGCAAGTGCGGGTACAGACCTCGGCCTCTGGCTCGGGTCAGATGCAGCCCATCCCGATGAACGAATATCTGCAGCAATCCCTGCGCGACTGCTATTTCGACGTCCAGCTGGATGTGATCGAATGGAACACGGTCTTTACCAACTGGCGGCGCGGGGCCACGGACGAATCCGCCAATGGCGCGGATGCGATCAATGTCAGCTTCTCCACGATGGACCCGTTCTTCGGAATGGTGCGCTTCACCTCGACCCAGACCTTCCCGCCAGTGTCGAACAACTGGGGCTATTTCGGCAATGACGAATTCGACGGGCTGATCGCCTCCGCGCGCACGGCCTTTGACGAAGCGGAGCGTGACGAGGCGCTGGCCGCGCTGCATACCCGCATCGTCGAGGAAGCGCCCTTCGTCTGGGTCGCGCATGACACCGGGCCGCGCGCCATGTCGAGCCGCGTGACCGGCGTGGTCCAGCCCAGAAGCTGGTTCATCGACATCGCCCCGATGGGCATGGAGTAAACCCGACCAAGGCCCCGGACCCGCGCCGGGGCCTTGCGCTTTCAGCCGCCACGCCGAAAAGGAGCGCGCCCATGCTTGGCTACAGCTTGCGACGGATCATCTACACGGCCCCTGTGCTCTTGGGCGTCTCGGTGGTCTGTTTCGCCCTTGTCCATATCTCGCCCGGTGATCCGCTGATCTCGATCCTGCCCGCTGATGCCTCGGTGGAATTGCAGGACCGGCTGCGCGTGCTCTACGGGTTCGACCGCAGCTATCCCGAGCAGTTCTTCCTCTGGCTCAGCCGCGCCTTGCAGGGGGATCTGGGCACATCCATCGCGACAGGCCGCCCCGTGACGACCGAAGTGATGCGCGCGGTCGGCAATACGCTGATGCTGGCGTCGGTCGCGACGGTGATCGGCTTCGTGCTGGGCTGTTTCTTCGGCTTCGTCGCAGGCTATTTCAGCAATTCGCCGCTGGACAAGGCCGCCTCGGCGGCAGCGGTCTTCGGCGTCTCAGTCCCGCATTACTGGCTGGGCATGGTGCTGGTGATCATCTTCTCGGCGCAGCTGGGCTGGTTGCCGGCAGCCGGGGCCGGTCCGGGCGGATCGAGCCAGTGGAAATTTGACGCTGAGCATCTGCGCTACATGATCCTGCCTGCGATCACCATGAGCGTGATCCCCATGGGCATCATCGCGCGCACTGTCCGCGCGCTGGTGGCCGAGATTCTCGCGCAGGAATTCGTTATCGGGTTGCGCGCGCGCGGTCTGTCGGAATTCGGCGTCTTCCTGCATGTCGTCAAGAACGCAGCGCCCACGGCGCTCGCAGTGATGGGCGTGCAGCTTGGCTATCTGCTGGGCGGCTCGATCCTGATCGAGACCGTGTTCAGCTGGCCCGGCACCGGGATGCTGCTGAACTCCGCCATTTTCCAGCGCGACCTGCCGCTTCTGCAGGGCACGATCCTCGTGCTGGCGATGTTCTTCGTCGTGCTGAACCTCGCGGTCGACATCCTGCAAAGCGCGCTTGATCCGCGCATCAAGAGGTAACGCAGATGGCTGATGCAACCATGACCACACCCATTATCCCCGCTGTGCGCAGCGCCGGATACTGGCAGAATGTCGGCGCGCGGCTGGTGCGCGACAAGACCGCGATGGCAGCGGCGGCAGTGCTGATCCTGCTGACACTGGCGGCGATCTTCGCCCCGCTAATCGCGCCCATGGACCCGCTGGAGGGACGGTTGATCAACCGGCTGCGTCCCATCGGCACCGAAGGGCATCTGCTGGGCACGGATGAGCTGGGCCGCGACATGCTCTCGCGGCTGATCTGGGGCGGGCGACTCTCGCTGCTGATGGGGGTGACGCCAGTGGTGCTGGCCTTCATTTTCGGCTCGGCCATCGGCATCATCGCAGGCTATGCCGGCGGCTGGACCAATACGCTGATCATGCGCACGGTCGATGTGTTCTACGCGTTCCCCTCGGTCCTGCTCGCCGTGGCGCTGTCGGGCGCGTTAGGCGCGGGGCTTGGCAATGCGCTGTTTTCGCTGACCGTCGTCTTCATCCCCCCCATCGCGCGGGTCGCGGAATCCGTCACCACCCGCCTGCGGTCGTCGGATTTCATCGAGGCCGCGCGCGCCTCGGGTGCGGGTGCCTTCACCATTGTGCGCGTGCATGTGCTGGGCAATGTGCTCGGGCCGATCTTCGTCTATGCGACCTCGCTCATCGCGGTGAGCATGATCCTCGCCTCGGGTCTCTCCTTCCTCGGCCTCGGGGTGCGACCGCCAAGCCCGGAATGGGGTCTGATGCTGAACACGCTGCGCACGGCGATCTATGTGCAGCCCTGGGTCGCGGCCCTGCCGGGTCTGATGATCTTCATGGTCTCGATTTCCTTCAACCTGCTGTCGGACGGGCTGCGGTCTGCCATGGAGGTGCGCCAATGAGCACAGAAAACGCAATCATGACCGTGCGCGGCCTGCGCAAATACTTCCCGATCAAGGGCGGTATCCTTGGCCGCACGGTCAAGAATGTTCACGCAGTCGATGGCGTCAATCTTGAGGTCTTCGAGGGCGAAACACTCGGTGTCGTGGGCGAATCCGGCTGTGGCAAATCCACCACGGCACGGCTGCTGATGCATCTGATCGCGCCGGATGACGGCGCGCTCTATTTCGACGGCAAACTCGTGGGCAGCCCGGAATTGCCGCTGAAAGCGTATCGGCGACAAGTGCAGATGGTGTTTCAGGACAGCTATTCCTCGCTCAATCCGCGCCTGACCATCGAGGATAACATCGCCTTCGGCGCGAAAGTCCATGGCACGCCCGCAGCCGAGGCGCTGGCGCGGACGCATGATCTGCTCAACCGGGTCGGGCTCGATCCGGCACGTTTCGCGGGACGTTACCCGCATGAGCTGTCGGGCGGGCAGCGCCAACGCGTCAATATCGCCCGCGCGCTCGCGCTGCGCCCGCGGGTGATCATCCTCGATGAAGCGGTCTCGGCGCTCGACAAATCCGTGGAGGCACAGGTGCTCAACCTGCTCGCGGATCTGAAGGAAGAATTCGGGCTGACCTATATCTTCATCAGCCATGACCTGAATGTGGTGCGTTTCGTCTCGGACCGGGTGATGGTGATGTATCTCGGGCAGGTCGCGGAAATCGGCGATGCGGAAGCGCTCTACGACAACCCGCTGCACCCCTATTCCCGCGCGCTTCTGTCGTCGATGCCGTCGATGGACCCCGACAACCGCACGATGGAGCCTGCGCTGACCGGCGATCCGCCGAACCCCATCGACCCGCCGTCGGGCTGCCGCTTCCACACGCGCTGCCCGGTCGTCTCGCCCATCTGCGGCGGGGCGGAGCCTGCGCTGACCCAGCGCGCCGCGAAACATCTGGTGGCCTGCCACGCGCATGACCCGGCTTCCGGCTACACTGCGCCCAACGCGAAGGAGGCCGCCGAATGACCGCCCCGTTCCTTTCCATCAAGAACCTCGGTGTCACCTTTACCGGCGGCACGCGGCCGGTGCGCGCGGTCAATGATGTCTCGCTCGACATTGCCGAAGGCGAGGCGGTCGCGCTGATCGGCGAATCCGGCTCGGGTAAATCCGTGACCATGCG
>PXDM01000020.1 GCA_003565055.1 Paracoccaceae bacterium | reverse complement strand
TTCCTGTCCTGGTCCGTCGCGCTGGTCGCCGCTCTGGTGCTGTCCGCGCTGACCGTCGGCGGCACACTGCGCATGAGCAGCGCGCTCTTGGGCTCGGTTGCCTCGGCCAGCGGATCAGGCGCGGGCGGGGTGGTGAGCTCTGCCGCCGATCAGATTGGCGACGGCGTGTCGGCTCTGGCTGACCGCATCGAAGGCGAGGTCGATCTGGATGCGCTGGAGGGCGATGTCCTCGACACGCTGCGCGCGACCGAGATTGACGCGCTGAACCCGGATCGTCTGCAAGATGAGCTGGAAGGTGCCCGTGGCGATGTCACAGACGCGCTCTCCGCGCTGCGCAGCCGCCCCGACCAGTTCGAACAGATTGCGGATGATCTTCTCGAAAACCTGTCCGCGCGCGCCGAGGGCATCGTGGCGGAAATTGACCGCGAGGAAGCTGTGGACGCGCTTGTCGCGAATACGGATCTGACCCGGCCTGAGGCGGAAGCGGCCATTGATGATGCGATTGCTGCATTCGAAGACCTGTCGCAGACCGCACAAACTCAGGTCACGGCGGCGCAAGAGATGGTGGAGGACGCCCGTGCAGAACTGGTCGCATTGGAGGCCGATTTGCGTGAGGCGGCGGATGAAGCAGCAACGGCCGCATCGCGTGGCGCGCTATGGGCGTTCGTGGTCCTGCTCGCAGGTGGTGTCATGAGCGTTGGTGCAGGCATCATCGGGCGGCGTCAGCGGCTCCCGCATAGCCTGGCATAGCGCTGGCACGGTGACACGCGCTGATCGCCACCCGCATCGTCGGGTGGCGATTTTCTTTCCAGAGCCTCGCGCGGCTTCGCGCCCGTTGAGGCCATCGCAGAGACCGCTTCCGCATTGTCTCCCTTGCCCGTCATTGCCGCGCATGCCCGCTGATCAGATGCAGCGCCGCCGCGCCGCTGCGCAGGGCCAATCCGCGCAGGGCGCGCAATAACACCGGACGCGGCGGACTGAGCGGCAGAGGCATCGCCTCGACGCTGATCTGTCCCAGACAGAGCTCCGCCAGCAAACGCCCGAACACTGTCCCCGGCGCGATGCCGCGCCCGTTATAGCCCGAGACCGCCCAGAGCCCCGGCGCAGGCTGATGAAAGCGCGGCAGAGCATCGCGCGTCATGCCGATGCGCCCCCACCAGCCCTCCGTGAAGCGCTGCCCCGCCAAAGCGGGATAAAGCCGCCGCATCTGACGCCGCGCCCATGCGCGATGGATCGCCCCATCCGCCGCGCCCAACTGCCCGACCGAGCCGATGATGAACCGCCCCGCCGCATCCAGCCGCCACGAGGTCAGGAGCTTGCGCGTGTCCCAAGCCCCTTGCTGGCTTGGCAAAACATGCGCGCGCAAGGCATCCGGCAACGGGTCGGTGGCGAGGTTGAAATAGGGCAGGATCACTTGCTCCGAAGCCATCTCTATGCGCGGCGCACCGGGCGCGCAGTCGCTGGCAAGAATGACCTGCCCGGCCCGGAGCCGCGCCTGCGGGCAGACCAGTTCCCAACCGCCCGAGGACAGCGGCGCAAGCTGTCTCACCGCGCTGTCGGTGTGGATGCGCGCGCCGCGCGCAAGCGCCGCGCGGGCCAGCCCCCGCGCATAGGCCAGCGGCTGCAGCGTGCCTGCGCGCGGATCACATAGCGCGCCCAGAAAGCGGTCGCTGCCGAGCCGCGCGCGGGTCTCGGGTGCCGCCAGAAGCTCAAGGGCGACGCCATGCGCCTGCCATTGCGCCGCGCGGGCCTGCAAGGCCGTGAGCCCCTTGCGGTCGGGCGCGCAATGCAGTGTGCCGATGGGGCTGGCCTCGCAGGCGATTTCTTCTTCCGCGATGATCCGCCAGACCTCGGCGGGCGCGCGGCCCAGACAGTCCAGAAGCGCCGCCCCATGGCGCGGCCCGGCGCGGGCGATCAGCTCTTGCGGCGGCAGCCAGAGCCCGGCATTGACCAGCCCCACATTGCGCCCCGACGCCCCGCCCCCGATCGCGCCCGCTTCCAGCACCACGACATCCACCCCCGCCCGCGCCAGATGCAGCGCCGCCGAGAGCCCCGTATAGCCCGCGCCGATCACTGCGACGCTGGCTTCGCCTTCCCTGTCCAGAGGCGCGGTGTCAGGCGCGGGCGGGGCCGTGCGGCCCCAGAGCCCGACCCCGTCAGATGTCAAACCGCACCCCTTGCGCCAGCGGCAGCGCGTCGGAGTAATTGATCGTATTCGTCGCGCGCCGCATATAGGCTTTCCACGCATCCGAGCCGCTCTCGCGCCCGCCGCCGGTGTCCTTCTCGCCGCCAAACGCCCCGCCGATTTCCGCGCCTGACGGCCCGATATTCACATTCGCGATTCCGCAATCGGAGCCGGTGGCCGATAGAAAGGTCTCTGCCTCGCGCAGATCGCGCGTGAAGATGCACGACGACAGCCCCTGCGGCACGCCGTTTTGCAGCGCGATCGCCTCGTCCAGCGTCTCATAGCCCACGACGTAGAGGATCGGCGCGAAGGTCTCGGCGCGCATGATCGCGCTTTGCCGTGGCATCTCGACAATCGCCGGGCGCGCATAGGCCCCGCCAGCCACGCCCGGCGCCGCTTCGCCGCCATGAACTGTGCCGCCCTCGGCGCGTGCTTGCGCCAAGGCGGCCTGCATCCGCTCCAGCGCAGCAGAGTCAATCAGCGGGCCGACCAGCGTTCCCTCCGCGCGCGGATCGCCAATCGGCAGGCTGGCATAGGCCGTCGTCAGCTTTGCCACCAGATCGGCGCGCAGGCTGTCATGCACGATCAGACGGCGCAGCGAGGTGCAGCGCTGCCCGGCAGTGCCTACAGCGGAAAAGACAATGGCCCGCACCGCCATATCCAGATCCGCCGACGGGGCCACGATCATCGCATTATTGCCGCCCAGCTCAAGGATCACCCGCCCGAAGCGCTCCGCCACTTTCGGCGCGACGATCCGGCCCATCCGCGTCGAGCCTGTGGCCGAGACCAGCGGCACGCGCGGGCTGGTCACCAATGCGTCGCCCAACTCCAGGATCGAGCGCCCGAAGCGTTCGGCCACCTTGGGCGCCACGATCCGTCCCATGCGGGTGG
>PXDM01000119.1 GCA_003565055.1 Paracoccaceae bacterium | reverse complement strand
TCAATCTGGCAGGTGTAGATCTGGGAAACGTCCATGATAGGCGATAAGGTATCGCGCGTCATGGTGCTTGGACTTGAAGTGTTTCAGGAATAACCAACAGGAGATGAGAAGTGCATTTAAGGTTAAAACTTATCTCGCCTCTTATGGTGTTGCTGCTGTGCTGGGCCGGGGTCGCGCAAGGTGAAGACGCCCGTAGCTATCATCGCACGGGCCTTCAAAAAGGGCGGACCGGGGGATATGCGGAGGCATTGCGTTACTATGATAAAGCGATAGAACTCGACCCGAGTTGTAAGCATTCCTTTTTTAATCGTGGCAATGTCAAGATCGCTATGGGGGCTTATGAGGAAGCTATAGAGGATTTTACCAGGGCCATCGAACTGGACCCCGATTTTGAAAGCGCCTACACCAATCGCGGGCACGTTTATTACAATTTGGGGAAATATGAGCTTGCGATAGAGGATTTCACCAAAGCCATAGATCTGGATCTCGTATGTCCGGTTACTTATAGCGTAATGGCTACTATAAAAGCTATTTCCGGTGATCTTGCCGGAGTCATGGCTTATACCATTAAGGCAATAGAGATCGATCCTAAGCACACATTCGCCTATCACACATATTACACAAGAGGGAATGCAAGGGGTTTTCTGGGTGACCATCTGGGAGCTATAAACGACTATACGAAAGCGATAGAGCTTGATCCTGACTATGCCCGTGCCTATTATGGAAGAGGCATCGCAAAGCGTCTTTCGGGGGACTACTTTGGTGCCATACGGGATCATACGAAAGCGATAGAGCTCGATCTTGACTATGCCCGTGTCTATTATGAAAGAGGCATTGCAAGGTGTCTTTCGGGGGACTACGTTGGTGCTATACGGGATCATACGAAAGCGCTAGAGCTCGATCCTGACTATGCCCGTGCCTATTACGGAAGAGGCAGTGCAAAGCGTCTTTCGGGGGACTATGCGGAAGCTATACGGGATCATACGAAAGCGCTAGAGCTCGATCCTGACTATGCCCGTGCCTATTATGAAAGAGGTATTGCAAGGTGTCTTTCGGGGGACTACGTTGGTGCTATACGGGATCATACGAAAGCGATAGAGCTCGATCCTGACTATGCCCGTGCCTATTATGGAAGAGGCAGTGCAAAGCGTCTTTCGGGGGACTACGCGGAAGCTATACGGGATCATACGAAAGCGATAGAGCTCGATCCTGACGATCCCCGCGCATATTGTGAAAGGGGTACTGCAAGGTGGCTTTCGGGGGACTACGCGGAAGCTATACGGGATCATACGAAAGCGATAGAGCTCGATCCTGACGATGCCCATTCTTATTATGGAAGAGGTATTGCAAAGCGTCTTTCGGGGGACTACGTTGGTGCTGTACGGGATCATACGAAAGCGCTAGAGCTCGCCCCTGACTATGTCCAGGTTTATTATGAAAGGGGTAATGCGAGGCGTCTTTTGGAGGATTATATGGGTGCTATAAAGGATTACACAAAAGCGATAGAGCTGGATCCTGAAGAAAAATTAGCTTATTATGAAAGGGGTATTGCAAGGTGGCTTTCGGGGGACTACGCGGAAGCTATACGGGATCATACGAAAGCGCTAGAGCTCGACCCTGAATACAGCTGCGCATATTATGGAAGAGGCATTGCAAAGCGTCTTTCGGGCGACTACGTTGGTGCTGTACGGGATCATACAAAAGCGATAGAGCTCGATCCTGACTATGCCCAGGTTTATTATGAAAGGGGTAATGCGAGGCGTCTTTTGGAGGATTATATGGGTGCTATAAAGGATTACACAAAAGCGATCGAGCTGGATCCTGAAGAAAAATTAGCATATCAGGAAAGGGGTATTGCAAGGTGTCTTTCGGGGGACTATGCGGAAGCTATACGGGATCATACGAAAGTCATAGAACTCGCCCCTGACTATGTGCGTGCTTATCGTCGAAGAGGTGTGGCGAGGAAGCTTTACGGTGATCTCGCAGGAGCTAAAGAGGATTTCGCAACGGCGACTGAACTTGATCCTTTCTTTGAAAATCCCTACTAATCGAGGAGAATTCTCAGGCAATATTCCTGTTATCAGACTTCGCGATTCGGTTCAGCTCCAAGGTTCAGGCCTTATTTGCCGGAAATGATATTGTTGGGCCACTTGTACAGATGCAGAATGGGAGAGGAGGAATATCGACCACAGGAAAAAGCTGACCAGTTCTTGAATTCTGATAACTAACAGGAGATGATAAAAATGAAAAAAGTATCAGCGATCGTTGTTGCGGGTTTTTTTGCGGCCGTGGGGCTTTTCCCGGTCATTGGTGCCGCCGAGAGCGGCACATCCGACCTTCTGCGTTCAGGTATACTGGGCGCCGGAGCTGGCGCGGTGGGTGGAGCGGCTTCCGGGGCAAAGAGCGGTGATCTCTGGAAAGGCGCTCTGGCGGGTGCGGGAGTTAACATAGTCGGAGGAGTGCTGCTTGATTCCATGACCGGGGAGAGGGTCCAGCATGTCGACCGTATAGACCAGACCAGTCCCAGGACCGCTTATTCGGAAGGTTATGAAGCCGGTTATTCCAATGGGTACAAGGCCGGCTATATGGAAGGTTACAAGGAAGGGCTCAGAGAGGCTTTTCGGAGCGCACAGTGATACATGCTTTCGGTCCCATGCGAGGTCGTTGCTGTTGTTGTCATGGTATCGGGAAAGGGAAGGTCTTGTGAGGTACAGGCAGTTGGGACGGACACAGCTCAGCGTCTCGGAGATAGGGCTGGGCAGCTGGGTGTTCGGTGGTGATGCTTGGGGGGATGATGTCAATGACGAGCGTTCCTGCGAGGTCGTCCGCACGGCTTTGGACAAAGGTATTAACTTCATAGATACCGCTCCTGTCTACGGTCACGGCAGGGCCGAGAGCATCATAGGACGTGCGGTAAGTCAGCGTGACCGTGTGGTGATCGCCACAAAATGCGGGCTGGAGAGAAAGGGGCGTTCTTTTCGTCCCAACCTGAGCGCCGCCTTCGTAAGGACGGACCTTGAGAACTCGCTCAGGAGGTTGCGTACCGATCATGTGGACCTTTATCAATGTCACTGGCCG
>PXDM01000388.1 GCA_003565055.1 Paracoccaceae bacterium | reverse complement strand
CCATAACCCTGACAACAGCGGCAACATCATGGAGGAAATCACCGAATAACCGATCCGTTCGCAGCGGCCAGAACCGGCCATCTTGGTTGTCGGCACCGGTCAAAAAGGTTGACGCGCTACAGCGCGGGATCCGTCGGCTGGTTTTCAGCAGCCGTAGCCCCCAGAGATACGCGCAGACCCAGATGCAGCGTACCGTCAATGCGGCACACTGGCCCGATCAGCGGGCTTTCGGGGTCTTCAGGCCACCCTTTGCCCCCTTCGGGCACTTTTGACAGATCGCAGTCCAGCCCGTCGATGGTGATGATGTCACCATGCACGGAAATGGTGGTTTCAGGCGCGCCGGGCAGACCGGCCTGCGGTGAGAGTGTCAGATGCATTGCGGGTCCTTTCAGTACCAGCTGCCGATGGCAGTCATTTCCACGAAATGCGACAGCCGGGTATTATCGGGAGCGAAGAGATGCACCAGAACACTGGTTTCTGTCCGTCCCGAAAAGGTGGCGACACGGGCTTCACTGGTACTGTTGGGTGTCAGACTTACCCGCACGACGCCCGAAAAGGCTGCAGGATAAGTCCATGTAACGCCTGCCGATGTCGATGACGAGAAGCCGTGCCAGCAGATTTGTGTTCCGTCCGCAAAGCGAGCAAAGGACCCGTTCGCGTTGCTGCCGCGCTGGATAATGGCACCTGTGGGCACACCGCCTGACTGACTGACTGCACCGAGGATGGTCTCGTGCGCGTAGACCTGACTGCCATCAAGTGTCACTGTGTGAGCGTCAAGCCCGTTCGGCGCGCTGACTTTACCGCTCATGCGATTTATCACCAGCCCGTCATGCCACGTCAGCTCATCTGCACTGACCTTGATCGAAAAATCATCGTTGCCTGCCGTGCCCATCTCGGCGCGCCCGGACCAGCCGGTCTGGAACAGCAGGCTGGCCGTGTCCGCCACTGTTGCCTTGTTGATCTTCAACTGATGGCCCGCCCCGTCATGGGTCAACAGCACGGCATCGCTGGCGACTGCCAGGCGGTTGGTGGCATCGAACGCAGCGTTCACTCCCAACCCGGGCAGGGTGTCGGGCATCCCGGCGGCGGCTGCAACCCAGTCCGCACCGTCAAACAGGCGCAGCTCTGCGCCCTGCGCGGTGACGGCGGCAGCATGCCAGCCCGTCTGCGGCGGCACGAAGAGCCAGGTGTCGTCATTCCAGAACGCCAGCTGACCGCCCTGACCGACCCAGGCCCCGGACGGTGCCGGCCCCAGTGCCCAGACCTGCCCGGATAGGGGCATGGCGGGCGGGGTCTCGGCGCCGAACCCCTGCACGTTCAGTTGTACCAGCAGATCAAGAAGGGTCAGAGCCTCGTTATGAGTGACATGCTTCTGAGCCTGGGCCGGCATCAGATAGGGCAGGCCAAGTCGAGCAGATAGATCGGACATGCAGGCAGGACTCCAAGGCAAGGGCTGGACAGGGGCGTGCCCCGAAATCCGGACCTTAGGCCGCAATCCCCAAGATACCCTGATTGGAGCGTACGCCGCCCCTTGCCCTGTTCTCCCCGGAATGCGCGAGTAGCCGTTGGCCTGTCGCTACCTCCCGTAATAGTCCCGGTACCACTCCACGAAGCGCGCCACACCATCGCGTATATCGGTTTGTGGCGCATAATCGGTGAGTTGTTTCAGCAATGCAGCATCGGCCCAGGTGGCAGGCACATCGCCAGGCTGCATATCCATGTAGTTGCGAATTGCCCGATGCCCCGTCGCTGCCTCGATCGCGTCGATGAAATCTTCCAGCCGGACCTTGTCGGAATTGCCGATATTGACCACCCGGAACGGCGCCACAGGCGAGAGGCTGTCACCCTCCACTGCAGTGTCAGGCCCGCCCGGCACCGCATCGATCAGTAGCCGGATACCGCGCACCAGATCGTCCACATAAGTAAAATCGCGCCACATCTGTCCGTGATTGTAGACATCGATGGGCGTGCCTTCCAGGATTCCACGAGTGAATTTGAACAGCGCCATGTCCGGCCGCCCCCATGGCCCGTAGACAGTGAAGAAGCGGAACATCGTCACCGGCAGCGCATGGATATGCGCCCAGGCATGGCCCATCGCCTCGTTCGCCTTCTTGGTCGCCGCATAGAAGGACATTTGTGTGTCGGCCTTGTGTGTTTCGGCATAGGGCATTTCGGTATTGGCCCCGTAGACCGAGCTGGTCGACGCCATCAGCAGGTGCTGCACGCGCGCGCGCCGCGCGGCTTCCATCACGTTGAAGGTTCCGATGATGTTGGCATCCACATAGGCGCGCGGATTCTCGATCGAATAGCGCACACCGGCCTGAGCGGCCAGGTGCACGATTACATCTGGGGCGAAGCCATCCACTGCAGCGTCAAGCGCGGCACTGTCCTCGAGCATGGCCTCGGTCGCGGTGAAGCGGGCATGCTGGCGCAGCAATGCGTGACGGCGCTGTTTCAGCGTGACATCGTAGTAATCGGTCAGCCCGTCATAACCTGCGACGTCATGGCCTTCTTGCAGCAACAGTTCGGCCAGGTGAAACCCGATGAAGCCTGCCGTGCCAGTAATCAGGACCCGCATCAGCGGCCCACGCCCTCGACGGCCTTGAACCCGGCTGCAAGCGCATCCTCGCGGTCATAGATATTGCGCAGATCGGCCAGCCGCGGTGTGGCCATGGACCCCGCCAGCCGCTTGAGGTCCAGCGCGCGGAATTCGTTCCACTCGGTCAGGATCAGCAGACAATCCGCCCCTGCTGTCGCCGCATAGGGGTCAGTTTCCCAATGCACGCCCGGCAGCAATGCGTCGCCTTCCTTGCGGCCATGCGGATCGACCACCCGCACCTTCGCCCCGCGCCCCACCAATGCGGGCACGATGGTCAGCGATGGGGCATCGCGCATGTCATCAGTTTCGGGCTTGAACGTCACGCCCAGCACCGCAACGGTCTTGCCATTCACATTACCGTCACACAGGTCCATCACCTTGTCGATCATCCGACGCTTGGTCATGTCATTGACGGTGATCACGGTTTCGGTGATCCGCTGGGGCACGCCATGTTCCTGCCCGATCCGGGCCAGCGCCGAGGTGT
>PXDM01000062.1 GCA_003565055.1 Paracoccaceae bacterium | reverse complement strand
TCGCGCCGCAGGATATCGCGCCCCTGCGCATCATGGACGCGCAGCCGCGCCAATGCCTGCTCGAGCCGCGCGCGAACCGTGTCCATATCCGGGCCGCTGATCACGAATGCTCCCACGCGCGAGCGCGTGGACATGTCCTCGCCGATCACCATGCCTTGCGTCTTGTAGGGCAGGAATTCCTCGATGATCCCCTCCGCGACCAGCGCCTCGGCCCCTTCGATGCGGTCAAAGACACCCGGCAGGGCATAGGCCGTGTTGGTCATCACGAAAAGCCGTGGCTCTTGCAGCCTGACTGCGACCGGCACGCCCAGAAAGCTGTCGATCGAGGCATCGAGCGCGTCAAATCCCGAAACCCGCCGGGTCACGGTCGATCCTGTCCCCCCCGACAGGCGGGCCGCGAATTCGATCAGCGACAGGCCGTCTTCGGTCAGGAATGCCTGCACCAGCATCGGGCAGTTATCCAGCCCGAATACCCCGGCCAGACGGCTGAGCATCGCCTCGGCCTCGTGCAATATCTCGGGGGCCAGCGGATAGGGCGCGATCGAGCCTGTGGATTGCATCACCTGATCCACACCACTGCCCGACGGCACTGCATATTTGCGCCGCACCAGAACAATTCTTGCCTGCCCCTGCTCGATGAAGCAATCAATCGACAGCTCGGGCCCTGTGACGAATTCCTCGATGATGGCGCGCTTCACGCGCGACAGACCCAGCGCCAGCGCAAGATACCGCTCCAGATCTTCCGCGCTGTCCACACGCCGCACGCCAGCAGAGCCATTGGTATCGGCAGGCTTGACCACCAGCGGATAGCGCAAG
The DNA here is from genome assembly GCA_003565055.1 of Paracoccaceae bacterium. GTDB lineage: Bacteria > Pseudomonadota > Alphaproteobacteria > Rhodobacterales > Rhodobacteraceae > Roseinatronobacter. Next base: position 2,268 of record PXDM01000062.1, on the reverse strand, counting down.
CCTGACAGATCGGGCATCTCGCCCTCATGGGCATAGACATGGCGCGCGGTGGGCAGACCATGCGCCACCAGCTTGTCCTTCATCATCGTCTTGTCGGCAATGACGCGGGCTGTGGCATAGCTGTAAGGGCGCGGCAGGCCAAGTTTTTCGGCAACCTGGCAGGCGATGGTATTGGCCTGATCGACACAGGTGGCGATCACCAACGCCGCATTATGGTCTTGCGCGACCCGGATCACGGCTTCAGGGTCGAGCGTGCTTTCCTGCACATGCAGGTCGGCATGCGCGCGGGCCGGCGGATTGGCGTAGTAATCCACCAGAACGGTCCGGAAGCCCCGCGCCTTGAGATTGTCAATCAATGCAGAATGCGGGGCAGTTCCGCCCAGAACAACAGCAACAGGCTTCATGGCCGCGCTCCTTCCGGGAATGTTCCAGCACCGGGAAACCCACCGTCCGGCGCAGGCCATATGGTTGTCATGATCGTGATGATGGACAAGACACTGTCTCGCAATGGTTGTTTTCAAAACGCACTGCCAGGCCGATAGCGAGGTTCAGCCCCATCCGGACGACGCGTGCCGCCCGCTCGTAAGCGATACCCGATAGCGTGTCAACAAACCCCCCCGACGCCTGGGCTCACGCAGTCTCCGCCTTGTAGGCGCGCCATTCCCGCAGCAACGTCTTGTACGCAAGAAATGGCTTGCCCTGCATCAAATCCCTCTCAAGCCGGGCCTCGGCTTGCAAAAGCGCCTCACCCAGGAAGCGATCCGTCTCGAGATCATGCAAATGCAGCACGCCGGGCCGCGCTGTCAGTTCGCTCAGCACAGGACCCTCCTGCGATGTCATCAGATCAACCCTGATATAGGGGCTTGGCAGGGCAAGGCTGATGCGCCGTGCGAGGTCAAGGAAAGACTGGCAAGGATGTTGCGGCGCGGGATTTTCGGGAATGGTCGGATCAAGCTGGAACCAGCGTGTCGGCCGCAAGGCATGATCCAGACCGAAGACCATGGGCTGCGGCAGCTTGCGGATATGCCCCATCAACATGATTTCACCATAGAAACAGTGAAATTTCCAGTCATCCGGCAGGCCGGAAGGCGTTGCCGCGTCGCGGATCAGCCCTTCGACATTCCACACATCAAGCGGAACACGCCGCGCGGCGACATCTGCATGCAGGGCCGCGCGCAGACTGTCGCGATCCGGCAGAATGATACCGCAGCGCAGATCGACGGCGCGATTGCCCTCATGCAGCAGGTAAACACCACGGGACCCGCTTCCCCGCGGCGGCTTGAGGGCATGGCCCATCTCAAGGTCAAGGCTGTCTATGGCCTGACGCGCCTGCAAGACAGCAGGTCTGCGGATGCCCAGAAGATCGGCGAAACGATAGGCCCGCTTCTTGTCCTGCGCGATATATTCGGGGCAGGCCGTCTTGTCGTGCAGCAGGGATTTGCGTGCCCGCAACATCAACTGTGTGCGCAGTGAGGCCACATGCGCCAGTTGACCGCTGCGGGCGCGGAATTGTGCCACCTCGCGCGGCGTGTCGGCGGCACTGAAACCCTGCGCAAAGATCTGCAGTGCTTCATCGCCGGCACCATCGGCCTCGAGCAAGGCCCAGACCTGTGCAGCCAGAGCTTGCTTGTCCTGTGCGACGGTCGCGGCGTAGCGCCGGAAACGGCGTGCCATCTCTCCGGGGTCGCGCGCATCGGGCACCATCGCCCTGTAGCGTGACAGGTATTTCAGAAACCCCGCTTTTTGCATGACGCGAAGCCGAGCTCCTTTGTTGCCATCCCGCCTGATGCAGAACAAATATGCGCGGCCTGCACCAGCCCTGAAGCGACACATCTGTCACATGGTCCATGCGACAGCCCCCCCCCTGTATCGGCAGATCAGGCAGGGCACAGACCCTCTCAGATCAGGGTTGAGAGCACCGCCTCATCCTTGCCTTCGCCTTCATAGACAAAGGGGCTTTCAAAGGCGCTGAAGGGCACGGCCTGTGCGTCCTTTTCGGACAGCAGCGGCTCTGTATCCAGCCCCCAGTCGATCCCGACACTGTTCCACAGCACCGATCCTTCGCATTGCGGATCATAGTAATCGGTGCATTTGTACAGGATTTCCGTGTCATAGCGGCGCGTGACAAACCCATGCAGGAAACCGGCCGGGATCCAGAGCTGGGTCGGGTTCTCGAAAGACAGCTCGATCCCGAACCAGCGCCCGTAAGTGGGAGAGCCGCGCCGGATATCGACCGCGACATCGAAAAACGCCCCGCGCCCACAGCGC
>PXDM01000499.1 GCA_003565055.1 Paracoccaceae bacterium | reverse complement strand
GCCCCAGCGGGCTGTCCCAGAAGAGCGACACGCCGACAGTCCCGCGAATGTGGAAGTCGTTGTAATCGGTCCCGTCATCCTCAGTCGTGATCCCCGACATGCCATCGGCCCCCCAGACCGAGCCCGCATCGGCGAAAACGCCGCCGCTGAGCCCGTATTCTTCGGGCGTGCCCAGCGGGAACTGCATCTCGGCCTGCACCGCGACATAGCGATTGCCGCCCACAACACTGCGATTGGTCGCGTCAAAGTCGCGCGGGCCCGCGCCGATGGGGGAGAAGCCACGCATGACCTCTGACAGCTGGAACCGCTCGCGGTTGCGCGACTGGCCACTGGCCATATGCAAAAGGCCCGCACGCAGATCACCGCGCAAGGTCACATCCTCGTTGAAAAGGCTCATCTCATAGCCCGCGCGGGCTTCGGTCTTGACGAAGCGCCGGCTCTGGGTGCCGAGACCGAAATCCTGGCTCAGGCTCAGGACATAGCCCTGAGACGGGTCAATGCCGACGCCGCGTGTATCAATCGCATAGGTATAGCCAAGCGAGCCCGTGATCGCTGTCCCCGCGTCCTGATCCGCGAACAGACGGCGCGAGGGGATCGGATCCGCATCGGGGTCATCGGGATCATCAAGCCCGCGCAGCCGGTCCATGACCAGCCCCTGCCGCAACCGCAGCCGCGCGAACTCGCCTACGGGGAAGCCCACTGAATTGTTGAAAAATGCCGAACGCGTGTCGAAATCCGTGTTGAAGCTGCGGGTCTCGCGATAGCCGATATCCAGTCTGTAGGACAGATCGCGACCAAACAGCGCCGGTTCGCCGAAACTCAGCGAAATGTCCCGTGAGCCTTTGACCGTGTTGAAGGCCGCCGAGACCTGCTGTCCGCGCCCGAGAAAATTCATCTCGGAGAAATTGATCCCGAAACCCACCCCCTGCGAAGCGCCATAACTGACCGAGAAGCCCAGCGAGCCGGTCGTGGTTTCTTCGACTTCCACATCGACAATCGCCTGATCCGGCCCTGAGCCCTGACGCGGCTCAACCGCGACATCGGAGAAATACCCCAGCGCACGGATGCGCTCGGCGGCCTCGCGGATCTCGCGCGGGTTCAGCGGGTCGCCTTCAGCAGCGGTGAACTGGCGGCGCACCACGCGGTCAAGCGTCGTGGTATTGCCCTGAATGTCGATGCGTTCGACGAAAATCCGCTCGCCCCGGACAATCGCGAATTCCACGTCAATCGTCTGGTTGCGGTTGTTGCGGGTGAAGCGTGGCTCGGCGCGGATGAAGCGCAGCCCGCGCTGTTCGGCCAGCCGTTCGATCCGCGCGATGTTCTGATCGAGCGTGTTGGGCGAAAAGATCGTGCCCGGACGCAAGCGCAATTCGCGCTCGTAATCTGCTGCATCAATGCCTTCGACCTCGCTGACAACCGAGATCTGGCCGAAGCGATATTGCAGCCCTTCGCGCAGGTTGAAGGTCAGGAAGAACCCGTCGCGCTCGCGCGACATCTCGGAATTGACCGAGAGCACTTCGAAATCGAGAAAACCGCGCGCGAGATAGAAATCCGAGAGCAACTGGCGATCCAGTGCGATGCGCTCGGCCACGAAGGTATCGCGCTGGATGATCCAGCGAAGGACGCCCGCCTGTTTGGTGTTGAGCACCTGGCGCAGACGGTAATTCGAGAAACTGCGATTGCCGACGAAGGAAATCCGCTCGATTTCGACGACATTGCCTTCGCGGATCTCGAAGGCCAGATCGACGCGGTTATTGCCGCGCGGGATGATCTTGGGCGTGACTTCAGCGGCAGTGCGGCCGCGCTGCGCATAAAGATTGGCGATGGCGCGGGCATCGGCCTCGACTGCGGAGGGCGACAGGACACGCCCGCCCCGCGTCTGGACCACAGCGGCAAGCGCGTCATTGTCGATGCGGCGATTGCCCTCGAAATTGACGATCCCGATGATCGGGAATTCGCGCACATTGATCACCAGAGTGTTGCCCTGAGGCACCAATTCGACCGACTCGAACAGGCCCGAGGCCGTCAGATTGGCCGCAGCCTGATTCAACTGACCTGCCGAGACCGCCTCACCACGCCCGATTCCCGCGATCCCGAAGAGAGTCGAGTCGTCGACCCGGATATTGCCGTCGATGGCGATGGCGTTGAAACGGAAGGTCTGCGCCTGTGCAGGCGTTGCAAACCCCGTGTGGGACAAGGCAAAAGCGCTCAGCAGTGCCGCTGACAGGACGTGCCGCCCGAATGCACCGCGCCTGTGACGCGATGACAAGTCAAGATCAAATCCGCGCATTTCCGAGGTCCCGTCCTACCGCATTTTTATTACGTCCTTGCCTATCGAGTCTCCGGGGGCTTGTCAAAGCTGTGTTGCAGCGCGCATCCCCGCCCCGCTGGTGCGACAAGAGACGCAAAAATGCCGCGCGAGGCGGCATTTCCAGAGTGCTGTCCGGGCGGATGCGTGATCGGTGGCAGCGCCGGGACCGGCGCGGCACGCCCTACATGGCGCTGGGCGCAACCCCGTAAAGTGACAGGATCACACTCGCCGCGCCCATTGCGAACGCGATCAGTCCGATGATGAGCACCTTGTCCGAAATTGTGGACCAGATCAGACGTGCGTTGCGGATTTCGCTATCAAGATATGCCATATCGATCTCCTTTCGATGCGTGATAGAAGATGAATGCGGCAGAATCTGGGCGGCCTCGGGGCCGTGTCGTGGCACGGCCCCGAAAGACGCTCAGCGGCAGGTCAGATCGTTGAAGAGTGCAAACAGAAACAGGGTCAGCACCAACGTCAGCCCGATTGTGATCAGGATGCGGACAGCCTGATCCGAGGCCGGTCGGCGGAAAACGGCCTCATAGCCGTGGAAAACCAGATGCCCCCCATCGAGCGGCGGGATGGGAAAGAGGTTGAGCATCCCGATGGCGACCGAGAGGATTCCGATGAACCAGATGAACTCCATCAGCCCATCGCTCGCCTTGGCCGCCGAGGCTTCGGCGATCCCGATGGGGCTGGAGAGGTTGCAAGTGCTGATCTGCCCCAGAACCATGTAATAGAGCCCTTCGAGCGAGGTGCGGATCACGGTCCAGAT
>PXDM01000485.1 GCA_003565055.1 Paracoccaceae bacterium | reverse complement strand
ATCAGGACAGGGTTGTTCTTGGTGCGGCGCGAGAGCACCTGCATGGCGCGGCGGATTTCATCATCGCGCCCGATGATCGGGTCGATCTTGCCGTCGCGCGCGGCCTGCGTCAGATCGCGGGCGTATTTCTTCAGCGCGTCATAGCCGTCCTCTGCCGAAGCGCTGTCCGCCGTCCGCCCCTTGCGAATGTCGTTGATCGCGGCATTGAGCTTCTGCGCGGTCACGGCCCCTGCATCGAGCGCGTCCTTGGCGTCGGATTTCACGAGTGCGAGCGCGGTCAGCAGCCGCTCGACGGGCACGAAACTGTCGCCCGCCTTCTTGGCGAGTTGTTCGGCCTGATCAATGACCTTGGCGGTCTGGGCATCCATATAAACCTGCCCCTCCCCGCCCGAGACCTTCGCGATCTTGGACAGCGCAATGTCATTGGCCTGCGCGACCCGTTCGGGCGCGCCGCCTGCATTGCGGATCAGATTGGCGGCCATGCCTTGATCATCGTCCAACAACGCCTTGAGCAGATGCGCAGGCATCAGCCGCTGGTGATCCTCGCGCAATGCGATGGTCTGCGCGGCCTGAATGAACCCGCGCGCGCGTTCGGTGAATTTCTCAAGTGACATCAGTCTTCCCTCCATCATAAGCGCCCGAAAGCGGTGCATGCCTGCGTCGCAGCACATGACCTGTTGGGCCTCAGAGCCTATGTGGGAGGGCCACAGGGCTGTTGCAAGATCAGCACAGCCCGCAATGTGAGAAAATCACGTCGCTGACGAGAGGCGCAGCCGCGACCAGTCGATCCCGTCCTTGCGATGGAGTTCAAACAGTGTCCACTCGCCCTCGGTCCCGGTCACGGTCCAACCCAGCCGGTTCAGGACGCGCAGGGATGGGGCATTGTCGCGATGCACGCGCGCCGTGATGACCGACAGCGCGGGAAACATGCTCAAGCAGCGCCATGTGAACAGCGCGATCATCGGCGCGGCCAGACCAAGCCCCCAATGCGACCGCCCGAGCCAATAGCTGATTTCGCCCGATTGCGGCGGGGTTACTTCCGTATGCCACTGCATGCGCACCTGACCGATGATCTGGCCCCGATAGACGACCGCGCGCACCTTGTGATGGCCCGCCTGCTGTGCCAGTTCGAGAAATGACTGCGCCAGATCGAGTGAGATCGCACCGGGATAGGGCTCATGCATGTAGCGCCACAGATCCGCGTCATCGAGCATATCGCGATAGGCCGCCGCATCGCTGTTTTCCCATGCCCGTATGGCAAACAGCCCCATGAGCTTCGCAGGAGGCGCCGTGAGACTGGCCGTCTCGATGTGCTTGCCGCAAAGCGTCTCCAAACCGCTTTGCGCAACTCTCGGTGCAACATCCTGACCCAACGGCATGAACATCCTCAGGTTGCTAAAGTGTTAATGATTTCTTAACCGTGCCACGAGTTCAGCTTTGAGTCAAAGCCTTCCGGGCCGCGGTGGGCGACAGTTTGGCTTGGCACCAGTGGCGCAATGCCGCCCCGTCAGGGGCGATTTCCTCGGCCAGATCGCCTGCGAAGTCGAGAAAACTGCCGCGATTGCCCGTCGCGACCGCGGTCAGGACCGGCACGCCCGCCGCCAGGGCTTGCCCGAAAAGGTCGCGGAAGCCCCGCCCCTCGGCTTCGGATTTGCCGAATTTGTTGATGATCAGCAGGTCCGGGGCACGGGACAGATCAGCCTCTACCAGCGCCACAGCGGTCACGAGCCCCTGCGCATCGAGCCTGCAACCGCGCGCTTTCGGCCCAAGGTCCTGACTGATCCGCACAGCATGCGCATGCCCCAGAACCTTGAGGTCCATATCGCAATGCCGGTCGGGCCGCGTTTCGCGATTGAGCTGCACGACACCCGAGAGCGTCACGCCCTGCGCGGCCAGATCATCGGCCAACTCGGCCAGCAACCGATCCGCAACCCCGCGACCTGTGGCCGAGATATAGCCCAGCATGCCCCTGCCCTTTCCCAATGCGCATGTTATATGCCATCTAGTCTGAAACCCTCGACAGGACCAGAGCGCAATGACACGGCCGCCCCGGCATCTGCCCGACCCGCACCATCCCCGCCTGACCCGCGCTGTGGAGGGGCATGATCACACAGGCCAGCGCCAGAGCCTGCGCGTGGTCGAGGAGCGCCCGCTGACGATCTACCTCAATGCGCAGGAAATTGTCACGGCCATGACGATTGGCGACTATCCCGAATATCTGGCGCTCGGCTTCCTGCGCAATCAAGCCATGCTGCGCCCTGATGATCAGGTCACGGGCGTTGACTATGACGAGGATCTCGAGGTCGTGGTCGTGCGCACCACGCGTCAGACGAGCTATGAGGAAAAGGTCAAGAAAAAGACCCGCACTTCGGGCTGTGCGGTGGGCACGGTCTTTGGCGACATGATGGAGGGGCTGGAGGATGTGCGTCTGCCGCAAGCCGAGCTGCGCACAAGCTGGCTCTATGCGCTGGCGCGGCAGGTGAATACGCAGCCTTCGCTCTATCTCGAAGCGGGTGCGATCCATGGCACGGTCTTGTGCCAGCGCGACGAGATGCTGGTCTATATGGAGGATGTCGGCCGCCACAATGCCGTCGACAAGATCGCGGGCTACATGTTCCAGCATGGCGTGGGCGGCGCGGACAAGATCCTCTATACAACCGGGCGGCTGACCTCGGAAATGGTGATCAAGACGGCGCAGATGGGCATCCCGGTGCTGGCCTCGCGCTCGGGCTTCACGGCCTGGGGCGTCGAGATCGCGCGGCAGGTGGGGCTCACGCTGATCGGGCGGATGCGCGGGCAGCGGTTCATCTGTCTTTCGGGCGAAGAGCGGCTGATCCGCGATGCGGATCTGGCCTCGGTGCCGGACGAGGAGCGCAAGCACCGCCGCAAGGGGGCCGAGGCATGAGCGCGCCGCTGGGCGTGATCCTTGCGGGCGGTCAGGCGACGCGCATGGGCGGCGGCGACAAAGGGCTGCGCAGGGTCGCGGGCCAGCCCTTGCTCGCGCATGTGATCGACCGGCTGACACCGCAGGTGGGCGCGATTGTGCTCAATGCCAATGGCGATCCGGCGCGATTTGACGCCTACGGCTT
>PXDM01000526.1 GCA_003565055.1 Paracoccaceae bacterium | reverse complement strand
CGGGATGGGGATGAAATGTGATCGCGGATGTCACAGAAATTCCGCCCCGCCCGTGGCCCAACCCAAGGTCAGCGGCAACCCGCAGGGCAGTTTCGTGGTTGCCGACCCTCCCGGTGGAATGTCCAACCCGAGCTGCGCCGCGAACCGGGCGAAGTCATCATGCCAGCGGTGGTCTTGAGAAAATGACTGAACCACCATCGCCGCCCGGTCGGTCTTGAAGCGCCGGGCCTCGACCACCGCTGCGGCTGTGCGATGGAAAAGCTGGTAGCGCAGATCGGGTGCAGGATCGCTCAGCCCCAGCATCTGGCAAATGCTGGCCAGCCGCAGGGCCTTGCCCGGGCTGGGTGTGGCTTGCCATTCCGCAAGCGTCGGCCCGAAGGTCTCGTTCACCTTGGCCTCGACCGCGAGGGCGCAGGTCGCGTCGCCCACACGGATCAGGGCGAAGACATCACACTGGCTGGGCCGCACGCCACCGGGCAGGGCCACCTTGTGTTCCGGTATCGCCAGCAAAAGTTCGGGATGCTCTGGAAACAGGGCCTCGATCTCGGGCGGCAGGCCCTTGGCGGCCTCCCAGGACAAAGCCGCCGCCATCGCCGAATACCCCCGCCGCCACTGGGTAGCCGGGTCCGCCAACAACATTCGCCAGTCGTCAGGGCTGCTGGTCGGAATGAGGATGCGGTTTGCCACGTGATCTGGGTCCTCTCTCGCCGTGACTGGCCGGTGTTGGGCAGCACTGTTTAACTTCAGCTACGTCTAAAGATTACGCAGCATGTGGTTGGACGTAAATGTGCAGATTGGATCAGGATACAGGCGCACCCCGACCAAACCGGGATACCCCCGGAACCATTGCAAAGGCCGTCACAGCATTATCCAGATCACCCCAGAAAAATTCACCCCCCAAGCTTTCCAGACGCCCTGGATTATCCTTGAAGAATTGTTCAGCGGCTTCTGCCTGCTTTCGGTCTGGAAACGACGCTTGCAGGTGGATCACCCATTTTCCGGCCCCGCCCGGAGGAAATCCGGAATTCAGTTGGGCGCACCGTGCAACTGGATCGTTGGAGACGCCGATCTTGACCAGCGCCGGGGCTTTCCCGAATGTCTTTGTCCGCCCTGCCAATGCGGGGCCATCGCCGTCGAACCGTGCCAGATACAGAAATGTTTCGCCGTCTTCATACGTGGCGGTTCGGGTGCCTGTTGATCCTGGGAATGCCTTGGACGGGGTCCAGACTGTGCCGAAGGCGGATTTGACCACGCCCCCTGTGATTGGTGGTTCGCCCCAGACATTGACCTCGCTCACCCGGATTTTCATGGCTTGGGCGATCTCGTCCGCGTCAAGGGCAGCCCCCCATACGCCAAGACCTTGACCGGCCTCGGGGCGGTATGTGCGGAACGCGATATCGCGGATCATCAGCTTTTCATCAGCTCGCCATGCGCGGCGGATCGGGATGCCGTAGCTCCAACGCCCTTGCCAACCGTTGTCGATCTTACGCTGCATCCCCTCGGGCGAGGATTTCTCGACATCCCGGATCGGCCTTGCGTCCACTTGGACAAACCCCAGCACATAGGACCGCAACGCCTTTTCAGTATCAGCCGAGCCCGAGCCATAGATCATGATCAGATCACCATCGCTGATCTCGCGCAGGATGCGATCGCGAGCCACTTCGCGGGACCAACCGACATAGCCATCATGCTCCGGGCCGAGGCCGTAGAAGGCACGCATCCACATGGATTTGGTGTCGGGTAGTCCTGAAGCCATCGGAAATTCCTAAATTGAATTGGCTATCTCGTTCTTCAAACAGGAGCATCCCGAAATTGGGGCAATCGATCGGCAATCGTGACCGCGGCGTCCAAAGTCCGCAGCCGCGACAGGGATATGGGCTGCTGTCCGTTCTTCTGGGGTTTCCCGCAGGCATCCCAGACAACGCCGCCGGGGCCGTTATACACCACACGAACTGGGCCACCCTTGGGACGATGCAAGACGATCAGATGCTGTGGGACGTGGCGCAAGGCGACGGATTTGCCTTGGGTCAGCTTGATTTCCACCTGCCGCCCATCCGGGGCCATGGCGTCATGCCCAAGGGTTGAAGCGGGCATCAGGTTCAGCCCGAACATATAGGCCGCAACCACCTCGCCGATACTGCCGACCAGATGACCATCCAAGGTAAACTTGCGCCCTGTGAAAATCGCCTCCAACCCTTCGGACGCTGCATAGAGTGCATCCAGATGGCTGGTGACTTCTGTCCAGTCCGTGGCGGTCATTGCACACCTTCAATCAAAGCACATATCTTTGGCTGCATATTCAACATGAAGATTTACGTTATAATTCATATATTTGAGCTATCTTTCAAAAAGGTCCTCAAGAAATTCCGACACCGGGTTTACACCAGAAAGCCAAAGAAAATCCCTTGCCCGTGACGCGGCCACGTAGAGCAGGTGGCGATCTGTATTCAGTATCTCGTCAAGCTGCCCTTCATCCTGAGCGGTCAGCAAGCGCTCGGCAAGCGGCACAATATCCTGATCAAGGGCAATGACAGCGACGGCACGATATTCGGCGCCTTTGGCATCATGCATCGGCATGATCTTGGCATCGATCATTGGCGCAAGTGCGTCCGCCAAGGCCGGGGTGCGCACCAAAACCATAACATCAGCCGCATCGACGCCTAGAGACTGAAGTTTGCCAATCCAAGCCTGAAGTGCAGCGATTTCATCCGTCCGATTGGCAAATTTGCCGATCTTGGGCACGGCTCCCTCAAAAACCGATGTGACGCCCAGCCGGTTTTCTTCACTGCCATCAGGTTCCACCAATGTTTCGGGCAACAGGTTGTCACTGCAACGCCGGATCTGATGCGATGTGCGGTAATTGACTTTGAGGCTGCGGGAACGCCCTCTTAGCTCAACGCCAGCCGCTGTCCATGGGAAAGGTGCGCGGAATATCCGCTGGCCAATGTCGCCAGCGAAGAACAACCCGTTCTCAACATGTCCCAGCATTTTACCCAAGAGCATCAATTCGGCTACAGAGACATCCTGCGCCTCGTCGATGATGACATGGCCAAAGGGGAAATACTGCTTTTCCGCAAGGTCATGCGCCAGTTGGG
>PXDM01000244.1 GCA_003565055.1 Paracoccaceae bacterium | reverse complement strand
GCTGGAAGAACTTTTCGCCCGCCGAGATCGCCTGCCGCGGTACGGGACAGCTGAAGCTGCACCCGGAGGCGCTGGACAGGCTGCAGGCCCTGCGCGACCGGCTGGGCAAGCCGCTGGTCCTCCGCTCCGCTTATCGCTCGCCGCAGCACAACAAGGCCGTCAAAGGCGCACCGCGCTCAAAGCACATGGACGGGACTGCCTTTGATATTGCCATGTCGAACCATGATCCCGTGGCCTTCGAGGCCGCTGCGAGGGAACTGGGGTTTCTGGGGTTTGGGTTTTATCCCCGCTCGGGTTTTATCCATGTCGACTTGGGGCCAGCACGACAATGGGGCGAACGGTTCCCAGTGCGCTCTGTGCCCTTTGCACCCGAGGCCCTGCCCGCGCGCGAGGCCATCGCGCAAAGTCGCACGCTGAAAGGCACCGGGGCAGCGGGCGTGGCGACCGTCGGGGCTGCGGGTGTGGAGGTTGCCCAAGACATTCTGGCCGAAACGCAAGGGGCCGTCCTGCCACTGATGCCGTATCTCGACTCCCTGCGTTGGGTCTTTATCGCGCTGGCGCTGGGCGGGATCGCGGTCGCCGTCTGGGCGCGGCTCGATGACTGGAAGAAGGGCCTGCGCTGATGTGGGCCAGCCTCACGGTCGGGTTGATGGCCCGACCTTGGGCGCGGCGGGTGGCGGGTTTCGCCCTCGCCGTGCTCACCATCGCGTTGTTTTTGATCAACCTCCGTCGATCAGGCGAACGCGCTGGCCGCGCCGCCGAGCGGCTCGAAACTCTGGAGCGCACAAATGCCATTCAACGTCAGATGCTGGACGCCGCCGCCCGCCGCCCTCGTAGCCGCGGCGATCTTCTTGACCGCCTGCGCGGGGGCGAGTTCTGACACAGCCCCCAGCGCCTGTCCGCCAGTGGTGGAGTACAGCAGGGCCGAACATGCGCGCGTGGCCGAAGAGGTCGCCGCGCTGCCAGAGGGAGCGCTGATCGGCGAATGGCTGGCGGATTATGCCGTGCTCCGGGCGCAGGCGCGGGCGTGTACAAGAAGTTCAGCCAGGCGAAATGCCTAAACCCTGGCTCGATGGAGTTATGCCGCATGGTGCGAAAAAAGCTTGATCAGGCGAGGCTTTCAGTCGATCGTGTCATCAGCCCGCACGGGAATAGGTCAGCAGTCTCAGGCTTCCTTTCCGATGTGAGCAAAGGCCGTCTGCCATGCCCGGGCGCGTCCATCCCGCCTGATGGACACCGATGGCGGCAAAGGTCGTGGAATGTCGATCTTCCGGGACCCCTTGCAGAACTGCTATACTGGTATTGGCCCAGAGCCCTTGGGCGGCTGTTGTTAGAAAGGGGGGGCGCAGCGGTGCTTCTGTTTCAATTGACAGACTGCCTCGGGCTTCGTACCATCAATGCCTGTTTTTTTCGTGATGTCACAATCGCATCGCCAATGCCGAAATGAGGCTGGCTTGGATGGGGTATTCTGTGATGAACCGGTTTGTCGGCGCTCTGCGTTCTTGTCAATGTCGAGTAATTCAGGGCGCTTCAGGATATAATGGAGCGATCACTCTCGCCTTCCTCTTTGCGGCAGTGGCCGCAACGAACGCCAACGCCCAGGAGTTTCAGGAAGTACACGATTGCGACCAGCACGCTGCACACCCGAGCGACCCACATCGTTGGGCAGGCGGTGTGAAAGATAACGAGATCATACCAGGCCCTGCGGTCACGTTCTGCCGCAGAGCAGTTGATGAACATCCGCAGACGCCACGCTTTGCTTTCCAACTCGGCCGAGCTCTCTGGGCCGCGAACCGGATCGACGAGGGAACGGAGTTGTTTCTCGCGCTCACAGAGCAGTTTGCATACGGCCCCGCCTACTACTATCTTGCACATGTCTTCGTGTCTGGCCTTGGCAGTGTCGAGGCCGATGAAGAGCGCGGAAAGGCCCTCTACCAGACTGCGGCCGAAAAAGGGTTCGCACCCGCTTCGCAAGCCCTCCGGGCACTGGCAGAAGCCAATGATACAACCCGGGTTGATACTCTTGCAGCCAGCAGCGGAACAACCGCCCCAAGCGCGCCTATTGAAAGACTATCGGCACCCCGGTCTGCGGTCGATCATCAAGACATTTCCTTTGAACCAGACCAATACACGCAACCGAGTATGGTCCGGGCGCTGTATTCTGGCGACCTTGCCGGTCTCGAACCGCAAGGCGTTGGGCAAACCAACTACGCCGGGCTTTCAAGCGCTCATATCTATCTGGCCTCGTTCCACAATCAATTCGGAGGCACGGTCAATCTTCAGGATCAGAGCTGTGTCACGCTATACGATCCAAGTGTCACAAGGACCCTCGATGCAAAGGTTGCCAGATTGATCACCGGCGGTCCCGGGCTCGACCTTGAAAGCAGCCTTGATCAAGCGGGACGGCGTGGTTGGGAAATGATGGGCGATCTGTTGATGGACCTCCACCGGGGCGGTCTGGATGCCTTGGTAAGCACGGAGCAAAATCTTCTGGAACTTGGCGAACAGGGCGGAATTGATGCCGCGCGACTGATTGCACGGCATGGATGCCAGAGTGAAGTCGCCAAACGCATCTATGCCAATATCCGCGCCTACGCACTGGGTCAGCCACCTGTGTTGTCACCCCAAGAGCAGGAAAGGCAGCAAAGCATCCTCAATCGCGAAGCCGAGGAAGCCGAGCGGGAACGTCAGCAATCACTTCGTACAGATGCAGCGGCGAGTTGTTTTTCGCAATGGCAGGAAGAGCCGATGTGTCAATGTATCGTGGCGGCATTGGATCATTTGAAAATTACCGAGGGGGAGTGGAGAATGATCGGTAACGAATTCACGAGCGTCGTGTCACTGGTCCGCCGCTATGAAGGATTAAGAGAGGATCTTGGTTCATGCCGCAGTTGACGATTCATGCGAGCGCGTTCACGCAGCACCTTTCGTGCAGATGTGTGCAAACCGCTATAGAGTGGTGATAGTTTATGAAACGACTGGCCCATTCCGTTGAATTTATGAGAGAATTTGCACCTGAACCCTTACAGACCAGGCCCGTTTGCAGGTACAGGAAAGCCGCAATGAAGTTTCTGGCAACGATTGGATCTGTTGTAT
>PXDM01000223.1 GCA_003565055.1 Paracoccaceae bacterium | reverse complement strand
TGGAGGCAGGGTGGGATCTGCAAGCAGGGCTATACCGAGACATGCTCGCCCGTCCTAGTCGGCGCGACGGCGACGGGATGGACCCGCTGATTGGCCGACAGGTCGGTATTGCCTATCACCTTATGAATGATGGTGGGCTCTTAACCTCCGGGCATGTGCCTGCAGAAGGATCTCCCGCCCGCGACATGGGCGACGCCGTCAACGATGCGGCTGTTGCGATGCTTGCTGAACGGCTGGCGCAGCTAGGGGCCGGCCGGGTGGTGCTGAATACCTCAGCCGATGAAGGCTTTTTCAAGAAAGAAGCAGGATTCACGCCCTATGCGCTGACCGATGGCTCGACCCTGGTTACCGCGTTCATCCGCCAGATCGAGGAGGCATGACCATGGACGGAGCAGATTCAGACCGAGGGTTGGTCATCGTTCCCGCCGGCGCGGGCGCCGGGAAAACCCATCGTATCAAGACCCAGCTTTCTGACTGGGTGAAGCGCAAGATCGTACGGCCCGAACGCATCCTTGCGGTGACCTTTACCGAAGCCGCTGCGGGCGAATTGCGCGAACGTATCCGGGCGGGTCTTCTGGCGGACGGGCTGGTCACCGAGGCCATGGCCGTGGAGCGCGCATATGTCTCTACCATCCATGGTTTGGGCCTGCGTTTATTGACGGAACATGCGCTGGCAGCAGGTGCATCGCTGCAACCGCGTCACCTTGGCGATGCCGAGCGCGAGCTGCTGATCCGGCAGGCGCTGGCCCATGCAAAGTCGCTTGATCCGATCAAGGCCGAACCCGAGCGGTTCGGATATCAGCCCAACTGGCAAAAAGGCGAAACGGTCGAAGATTCACTACGGGGCCGGGTTCTGTCGATGATCGACCTTTTACGGGGGCTCGGCGACAAAGGCCGTGATCCCGGGCTGATCGCACCCGCATTAACGCGGCTCGATGAAATCTATGGCAAGGTGATCGCAGACCCCACAGCCGCCCGTGATGCGTTGGCGAAGGCGGTTGCTACCACGCTCACGGCCTTTCCGGACGGTGGCATGGACGGCGTCACAGCGAAGGGCCCCCGCGAGACGCTGGAAAACAATCTGGCCCTGTTTCGCCGTGTTGACCGCGACCCGACCCTCCTGGACCGGGACTGGAACATCTGGCAGTCACTGCGCAGCCTCTTCACCTCGAACAGCCGCACGAAGACACCCGAGGGGTACGATGACCTTGTGCTTGCGATCATGCAGGCTGCGGAGGTGCTGCCTTCACATCCCGGTCCATTGGCCGATGCGAAGCTGCACTTTCGCTGCCTGATCGCCTGTGCGCAGGAAGTGATGGAGGCTTATGAGACGCGCAAAAAGGCGCTTGGGCTGATTGACTATGCCGACATGATTGCAGGTGCAGAACGGCTACTACGCACCGATCCAGCAGTGCGCCAAGCTGTGCTGGATGAGATTGACTGCGTCATCATCGACGAATTTCAGGACACCAACCCGGTGCAGTTCGCTTTGCTCTGGCAATTGGGTGTCCGCGCGCCACGCACCCTGCTGGTGGGGGATGTCAAACAGTCGATCATGGGTTTTCAGGGCGCTGATCCGCGCCTGTCTCAGGCGCTGGCAGCGGCCAACCCCGAAGCGAAGCAGCCCCTTGACCGCAACTGGCGGTCTACACCGGCGGTGATGGACTTCGTCAACGCTATGGGCGCCGGGCTGTTTGGCGCAGGCTACAATCCGTTAGCCCCGACGCGTGATCCGGTGCCCGGTCCGGCGCTCGAGGTCTTGAACATCGTCAAGGGTCGCGGGGTAAGAAAGTATTCGAAGCCGCAAGAGCATGTTGCAGAGCGCATCGCCCAGATCTTGCAGGTGGGGGAAACGATCACCGACCGGCACAGCAAGGCCCCAAGGGGCGTGCGCCCCTCTGACATCGCTCTTCTGGTCTGCCGGCACGCGACCGCAGCCCGCTATGCCGAGGAATTGCGCGCGCGCGGCGTACCTGTCCGCATTGCCGAGGATGGCTGGGCGACAAGCCCGGTTGTTCAGGCGGCTCGCGCGGCGCTCAGCTATGCCGCGAACCCTGCCGATACGAATGCCGCGCTTGTCCTGCGCACCCTCGGCCCCGATCCGCTCAGCCTGCAAGCCGCCATGCAAGCGCAGATCCAAGGGTGGTTGGCGGATGATCCGGTTCTTATGCGACTGGCGGCTCTGTCGGACCGTCTTGCACGCTTGCCGATTTCCAACGCACTGGATCTGGTGATCAATGCCTCTGAGCTGCGGATCTGGGCTGATCGTCAGCCCGATGCGGCGCAGGCGCGTGCGGATCTTCTGCGACTAGAATCTGAAGCGAGCGAATTTGAATCTGCCCACCGCGACCTTAAGGCCGCTGCCGGGTTCCATGGCGAAAGCGCCAAGGTTTTTCTGGGCTGGCTTGATGCCCGAGCGGGTGAGCGCGATTTCGACCGCCGTCCCGACCCCGCCGCCAATAGCGCCGAGGCGGTCGAGATCGTCACATGGCACGCCTGCAAGGGTCGCGAATGGCCGATCACCGTGGTCGCTGAATTTGACCACGGGATCGAAGACTGGCCGGGGAGCACTGCGACCCAGTTCACCGCTTTGGACAAGATTGACGATATGGAAGCCGTGCTGGCCTCGGCCGCGCTAATCCACACACCAGGATTTGCTGCCACCGAAGCCGAGCGACGATTCATTGAGGATAGGCGCGCGGATTTCGAGGCAAATGCGAAGAACCTTCTTTACGTTGCCCTGACCCGGGCACGCGACCGGCTGGTGC
This sequence comes from Paracoccaceae bacterium, assembly GCA_003565055.1. Taxonomy (GTDB): domain Bacteria; phylum Pseudomonadota; class Alphaproteobacteria; order Rhodobacterales; family Rhodobacteraceae; genus Roseinatronobacter. The sequence goes on along the minus strand of PXDM01000223.1, from coordinate 337 downwards.
TCGAGTGGCCGGGCTTTCTTAAAGAGCGTAACGAGGAAGCTCCCGAAGCCTCGTGCCTGTTCCATGTTTTCACGGATGCCTGCGCGCCGCAGATCGGTGGTGATACACTGCGCATCGGCGGGATTGATTGCCCGGCCATCATTAGGCAGCTGCCAGAACACGCAGGCTTCACCGAGTATTCTGAGGCTGAGATCACGAATACACCAAGGCTCGGCAGCGCTACCCCTTTGCATGCTGTGGACTTAACGCCCTGGAGGTTGCAACCATCACAGGCAACCACGGCCCAACCCGCATCAGAAAGCCAGGGTATCACTTTGGGCACACCATGGCCCCGCAC
>PXDM01000060.1 GCA_003565055.1 Paracoccaceae bacterium | reverse complement strand
GAGACCAGTCCGACGCGCCCATGCCCGCCGCGCCGCCAGCAATGAAAGCGGTGCCCGGCGACATCCATATGACCTGGACAGAAGACTGTCTCGCGCCCATCGGTCTCTCCGGCTTCCAGAGCTGCCAGCGCCGTGACCATCTTGAAGGTCGAGCCCGGCGGATACATGCCCTGCACGGTCTTGTTGACGAGGGGGCGGTGGTCATTTTGCAAGAGCGCGTTGAAATTGGCGCTGGAAATGCCCCGGACAAAGAGATTGGGATCGAAGCTCGGGGCCGATGCCAGCGCGAGGATGTCGCCATTGGTTACATCCATCACGACAGCGGCGGCACTATGCCCCTGCAGGCGTTCGAGCGCGTAATTTTGCAAATTCGCGTCAATGGTCAGATGCACATTCGCGCCGGGCGTGCCCTCTACGCGGTCCAACTCGCGCATCACGCGGCCAACGGCATTCACTTCGACCCGTTGCGAGCCCGCGCGCCCGCGCAGCCGGTCTTCGGCACGGCGTTCGACGCCGCTCTTGCCGATCTGAAAGCGCGGGATCAGCAGCACCGGGTCAGGGGTCTCCAGCGCTTCCAGGTCGCGCTCAGAGACCGGGCCGACATATCCGACCACATGGGCCGTGTCGTCCTGCAGCGGATAGCTGCGCGACAGCCCCATTTCCGGCGTGACACCGGGCAGCGCGGGGGCATTGGCCGCAACCCGGCTGATTTCTTCCCATGTCAGACGTTCAGCGACCGTCACAGGCACGAAGGGGCGATTGCGCAACATATCCGCGCGCGTGCGTGCGATATCATCCTCGGTCAGCGGGATGAGTTGCGCGAGCCGCCCGAGGACCAGATCAATGTCGCCTGCGTCGTCGCGCTTGATCACGACGCGGTAATTCTGCTCATTCCCGGCCAGTAGCACGCCGTTGCGATCAAGGATCAGCCCGCGAATGGGCGGCAGGAGCCGCAGATTGATACGGTTTTCTTCGGCCAGCAGCCGGAACTGTTCCGATTGGTTGAGCTGCATGTCGCGCAGTCGCCACAAAAGCGCGCCAGCAACGCCGAGTTGCAGCCCACCAAGCACCAGCGCGCGCCGACTGACGATGCGCCGACTGACTTCCTTTTCGCGATCCGAACGTTTCACAGTTTCTGTCCCAAGGCGTCCAGCTCGCCCGTTGCAGGCTTGCGCAGTCCGAAGACAAAGCGCGAGATCGCAACGATCACCGGATAGGCCGCAATAGTGCCGAGTAAATTGAGAAAGCTCAAGCTGAGCATCGGCTGCGGCACCATCACAATCGCGAGCACGGCCCGGTTCGCCAACCACATCGCCACAAACAGGCCCGCGACCAGGAGGAACTCATGAATGAACCGGAAACCCCGGAATTGTGCCGCGCGTCTGCGCAGGAATTCGCTCCCCATCAACACAAGCAGCGCCCAGAGCCCCGGCGGACGCAGAAGCAGGATATCTTCGAGCAGAAAATACGCTGCGATCAGCGGGGCGGGCAGCAGATCGGGGCGTCGCAAGACCCAGGCCATCGTCACGCAGAGCAGCAGGTCGGGAAGTCCCATCTGTGCCCAGATCGAGGCACTCTCGAATGCCGCCAGCCGTTCGGTCTCGCTGAGGCCCGGATCAATCCCGTAGCCCCCGAGCGGGAGCAGCCGGTAGAATGTCACCAGAGCGGCCAGAATCAGAAAGAGGCTTATGAAGATCAGACGCTGAGTGCGGCGTCGTTCAGCCATCGCCTGCATCCTCTGACGCTGGGGTGCCTTGCGAGATGGGCGGCAGCTCCGGTGCAATCAGCGCGCCCGTATCGGTGATGCGTTCGACCGGGCGCGAGCGCAGCACGCGCAGGAAATCGAGCCGTCCGAAATCCGCAGCAATGCGCACCCGCAATCGCCGGTCGCGCGTGATGACAACCTCTCCCACCAGAAGACCGGCAGGGAAGACCCCGCCATCGTCGGAGCTCACAACCCGGTCACCGGGGCGCAGATCGTCAGGTGACTCGACGAATTCCAGAAGAGGGAAAGGCGAATTGTCCCCGATGAGCATCGCGCGCTGGCCCGAAGGTTGCACCACAACCGGCACCGCGCTTGCGGTGTCCGTGAGCAGCACCACGCGCGCTGTGCGGTGCCCGACCCCGGCAATGCGTCCGGCGAGCCCCAGACCGTCCATCACGGCCCAACCATCCTGCACCCCGTCACGCCCACCGACATTCAGCAGGACCGATTTGCGAAACGGAGAGCCGCTATCGGCCATGACTACGCCGGTCACATGCGTCAGTTGCGGGTCGAGCCGCACCTGATTGAGATCGAGCAACTGGGCATTGCGCTGCTCAAGCTGCAAGGCGGCCTCGCGCCAGGACCGCATTTGTTGCAATTCTCGGCGCAATTCCTGATTCTGTTCGATGATCCGGGCGTAAGAGCGAAAATTCTCCGCCATGCTGACCGCCTGCGCCACAGGACGCATCGCCCAGTCGAAAGACGGCACCACCCTGTCGATCACAGCCATGCGAAACTGCTCGACACGAGGGCTGTCGATGCGCCAGATCAGAAAGACCGAGATCAGCAGGACGGCAAGGACCCCAATCAGGACGCGCCGCACCGGGCGAATGAAATCCTGATCATATTTGCTGTCATCGCTCAAGGGGCGGGTCCTGCAACTTCAGGCGTCAACTGTCATAGTCGATGGCGTGACGCAGTTGTTTCTCGTATTCCAGCGCTTTCCCGGTCCCGATGGCCACGCAATTGAGCGCCTCATCCGCGACCGAAATCGAAAGCCCTGTCTGTTCGCGCAGCGCCAGATCAAGCTCACCCAGAAGCGCGCCGCCACCCGTCAGCATCACGCCCCGGTCGACGATATCGGCGGCCAGATCCGGCGGTGTCGTCTCCAGCGCGATCATCACGGCCTCGCAGATCGTCGTCACAGTCTCGGCCAGCGCCTCGGCGACCTGCGCTTGCGTGATCTCGGCCTCCTTGGGCACCCCGTTGATGAGGTCGCGCCCGCGCACCAGCATCGACTTGCCGCGCCCGTCATCTGGCATGCGGGCCGTGCCAATGGCGCATTTGATCTTCTCGGCCGTCGAATCGCCGATCAGCAGGTTCAGGTTGCGCCGCAGGAAACTG
>PXDM01000538.1 GCA_003565055.1 Paracoccaceae bacterium | reverse complement strand
TGAATGGCGGCACGTGGCTATCTTTCGCAGTATTTCGAAGGCGCAGGCGCCAAGGTGTTGCGTGGCACCGAAATTGATCCGGCTGTTTCTCGCGGACACGAGTTTCAGGGGGTGGATGCGTTTCGCGTATTCCTCGGAACCCCTTCTGAGAAAGAGCAGGTCCCGGTCACCTACATCTGGATGGATGACGAACAGGAAGAACCCGTCCGACTCGATCTGCATGGCACATGGTATGACAGCCGGCGCGGAAAAGGGCATCGCGGACCCGAGTATCGCCTCTATTACCCGGCAGCTGCAGAACCAGTCGTCCACCGCGCCCGCGACGGGGATACGCTGTTTCTGTGCATGACCGCTGAGCGCAGAGTACTGGCGATCCTTTGCCCGGCGGGGAGCAGCACCGAACAGAAACTGCTCTGGCTGTTCGGGCTCAGCCTGACAGATGGGTACGAGCTCAACCAGCGCGCGTTGCCAGCCGATGGCGGCCGCGACATCGACCTTGCCGCGAAATTCATCCTCGGCGAACTCGGTATTGAACCCGAGGTGCCAGAGCCAGATGCACTGGACAGGCTGGTTGATCGCTATGGCCTGAAGTTTCCGGGCACTGCGGAGTTTTCTGCATTCGCGCGCAAGACCCTGAAGGGCATCGATCCGCGCGAGGATCCTGATGCCGCGCTGATCGCCTGGATGGAGCATGAAGAAGCGCTGTTTCGCAGCCTTGAGCGGCGCATCGTCGCCGGGCGGTTGACCGAAGGGTTCAGCGATGGCGATACGGTCGATGTCGATGGGTTTCTGTCATTCTCGCTGTCGGTGCAGAACCGGCGCAAGTCGCGCGCGGGCTGGGCCTTCGGCCATCATGTCGAAGCGATCCTGAAGGCACATGACGTGCGCTATCGCCGCGAAGCCACCACCGAAAAGCGCAATGCCGCGGATTTTCTGTTTCCAGGTGAAGCTGAGTATGCCGACCCGGAGTTTCCGGCAACACAACTGACCATGCTGGCCGTCAAGACCAGCTGCAAGGACCGGTGGCGTCAGGTGCTAGCAGAGGCTGACAGGATATCGCCCAAGCATCTGCTGACACTGGAGCCGGCAATCTCTGAGGCTCAGACGAGCGAGATGCAGGCATCGCAGTTGCAGTTGGTCTTGCCTTCTGCGTTGCATGAGACCTATCGCGAGCCGCAGCAAGTATGGCTGATGGATCTGGCTAGCTTTTTGAAATTGGTCGACAACAGAGTACCGCGATGATGGTAAGGACCAGCCGGGAAGCTATCATTCGCTTCAACTGCACAGATTGAGCCCAGAGACACCACAGCTGCTCTCTGTTGGAATGGAGAGCTCGAAACCGCGATGGAAGTGGGCCCAATAACGCGCCCGCAAATAAAGTTCGCTAACAGCGATTTTTTTTCTTGAAAATCGCCGCATGAGCTCCTATCTAGAAACTCAGTTAGTTACGGCGGAAGGAAAAGTCATTACATTTTGAGCTTTCGGGCTCGCGGGAGGTTCGCCTCCTACCGCTAATCCGGCCCCACGCCCCCCGGCTCCCCTGAGGACTCCCGAGGACGAGGGACGGCGAAGCAGAGACCCACGGATGACCTGTGGGTCTCTTGGTACTTTGGTTTAGTCGTCGTTATCCGCGCTTTCTGTTCGCGATGACACCCTGTCCATGGTGGGCAGGGGGAACAGAGAGGAGGTCAGAAATGACTTTTGAAACTAACGAACGACGACAGCGATTGAAAAGAACGAGTAAGTGGCCCAAGTGGCTGCGCGCTCCGTTCCTGTTAAAGTGGGCGCTCCGCATTGGAGTGCTAGCCTACCGCATCTGGCGGTTCTGGAATGCCCTTTCGGGGGGATCCGGTGACTAAATCGCTTCCACTGTATCCTACGACGAAAGGGAACCAAATGCTGTCGGAAGCACTCCGTCTGATCCGGGTTTTTCACGATATGAAGCAACAGGAGTTGGCTGATCGTTTGGGTCTGTCAAAGTCCTATGTCTCGGAAATTGAGAGCGGGAAGAAAGTTCCGTCAATGGAGGTTATTCAGAAATATTCTGATGAATTTCATATCCCTGCATCTTCTATTTTGTTCTTCTCAGAAAGCTTGGAAAACCCTTCAAAGGCGAAGCGGACAAAATCTGCGATAGCCGGAAAAGTCTTGCGTTTCCTGCAACTTGTCGAGGGCAAGACCGCAAATGGCGAGACGTAAGTACCCTTTGCGCGATAGCCCCTTCTTTCGGCTTCAATCCAAGGGGAAACTGGCACGCATACTGCAGATTTCACCTGCAAAGTTGAAGAGACTTGCCCAACTGGAAGGCGGTTACATCCAGTTCCAAAAACCAAAAAAGAAGGGTGGCAGTCGGGACATTAGCGCTCCAATACCACCACTGAAATCGGTTCAATCACGAATTGCAGTACTTCTGGGACGCGTTGCGCCTCCTGACTATCTCTTTGCTCCGGTTGAAGGTCGCTCCTATGTCGACAACGCAGCGCGGCATATTGGCGCGCAGGCCATAAGATTGCTGGACATTGAAGATTTCTTCCCAAGCTGCACGATCAAGAAAGTCATCTGGTTCTTTCAAAATCACATGGAGTGCTCGCCGGATGTGGCGGTAATGCTCGCTCGCATCGTCACTCATAACGGTGTGTTACCGCAAGGGAGCCCATGCAGCCCAATACTCGCGTATTTCGCGTATATCGATATGTGGGAAGAAATCGACGTTCTGGTGTCCGGAGCCGGATGCAGACTGAGTGTATACGCTGACGATTTGACAATTTCCGGGGGAACCGTACCCGAAGCGATGATCTGGGAAATCAAGAAGTCACTCTATCGGCATGGGCACCGGTACGCTGAGCACAAGGAGCGGTCGCGAAAAGACCGCGCCGCCGAAATAACGGGCGTCATCCTCACCCGAAACGGGGTGACAGCTCCGAACAGGCAGCGCCAAAAAATTCAAGCTGTGCGCGAAAACCTTAAAGTCACGAAATCCGCAAAACAAGGTAAGCGACGGCCACGCCCCATTGATTTGTCCTGTTCCTGACGCGTGACATGCCTGCGAGAAGGTCTGCGCGAGCAGATGGAGGTTGCGCATGGCGGATGGTGGCGACGGATTTATGGGC
>PXDM01000013.1 GCA_003565055.1 Paracoccaceae bacterium | reverse complement strand
CCTTGAGGGCCGAGAACTGATAGGCCCCAGCGCCCAGCAGAAGCGCCGCCGTCAGCCAGAGGCTCGCGCTTTCGCCCAAGGGTGTAAGCAGCCCCGCGCCCGACAGCGCCAGTTGTGCGGCTGTGGCGAGCACCGCAAAGCCCAGCCAGACCAGCAGATAGCCGCCAAGAAGCTGCCCGAAGCCCTGTGCGCGGCCAGTCTGCACCAGATCGTCCCATGTGGACAAAGCGGGAAGCGCCGTCGGCGCCATCATCGCGGCTGACATGAGCGCCCACATCAGAAAGATGTTGGGCGCACCGGCAAGACCCGGCTCGATGCGACACAGCGCTTCCCAGAACTCGGTCCCGTAGATATTCGCCGCCGCTACCAGATCGGGCGGCAGTTGCATCGCATAGAGCAGCGCCCAGGCCAGCAGGATGAGCGCGTAAAGCCCCAGCCAATGCGGCGCGGTCATTTTGCGGATGTGCGGGGCAAGTTGCACGTCATTGACCTTTGGGCTTGGCGGAAACGGGGGAGTCGTATATGTCAAACATATCAGAGAGTTTAATGTCTGGCAATTCTTAATTGTCAGACATATGCCGAGGGTGACCCGTGAAAACAGAGCTAGACAGCGCAAGCGACTATTCGCAGCAGATCGCGCGCACCATCCGCGAGGCGATCATGTCGGGCGATCTGCCTGTCGATGGCCGCCTTCCCTCGGAGGGGGATTTGGCCGCGCGGTTCAATGTGTCGCGCCCGACAGTGCGCGAAGCGCTGAAGCGTCTGGCCGCGCAGAACCTGATCCGCACCCAGCGCGGGGCGACGGGCGGGGCCTTCGTGAACCGGCTGAGTTTTGAGGATGCGCAGGAGCATATGGTCACCACGGCCACGCTGCTTTTGTCGATGAACACAGTCGATTTCGAAACAGCAGCGGAAGCGCGCTTCGCGCTGGAGCGCGCCTGTCTGCCTCTGGCGTGCCAGCGGCGCACACCGTCGCATCTGGCGAGCATGCGCGCTGAAATCGCGCGTCAGGGCACCGAGGGGCTGTCGGATGAGGATTTCTGCGCCTCCGATGTCGCTTTCCATCGCGCGCTGGTCGAGGCGGCGGGCAATCCGGTGCTGTCATGGCACATGGCGGGCGCGGTCGAGGCGATGCAGCCTCTGATGAACATGATCACCTACACGGCACGCTCGCGCGCGCAGATCGTTGCGCTGCATACAAGGCTGGCGGAAGCGCTGGCGGGGGGGGAGCCCACAGAAGCGCTTGCGACCATGGATGCGCTGGCCGCCTATACGCTGGAACTCGGCGGTCAAATCCGCGCGCGCCGCGCGTCAAAAGCGGCCCGATGAGACCGTGCACCCGTTTGGAGGCAGAAAGAGAGAGGACACACCCCTGAGAAGATAGTTAAACTGGAAATCATCTGCAGGAGAGGAGGCCTGTATTCATGAAACTTCCACTTATGGACTTACCCATTCGGGTCGCGGAGTCCGGGTTCTACCGGGGCTTCAGCAAAGATGTGTCGATTGCGGCAAAGCTGCTCGTCGGGGGGCTGATCCTCTGGGCCGTTGCCTTCCCGGAAAACGCCGCCGCGACGCTTGGCGCGTTCAATTCCATCATTCTGGCCACGTTCAATTACTGGTACGTCTATGTGGCCGCCTTTTTCCTGCTCTTATGTTTCGCGCTGGCGCTCTGGCCAGCCGCAGGGCGGCTGAAGCTGGGGCTGGAGGACGACAGGCCCGAATTCAGCAATTTCTCGTGGTTCTCGATGATGTTCGGGGCCGGGATCGGGATCGGGATGCTGACCTTTGCCACGGCTGAGCCGATGTATCACTGGGCCACAAGCCCCGGCACGATCATGGGCGCGTTCGAGGGCAGCACGGCCGCCTCGGTGCGCGAAGCCTATGTCTGGTCCTTCACCCATTGGGGACTTGCCGCCTGGGCCTGCTACGCGATTGTCGGGCTGTCGCTGGCCTATTTCACCTATCGGCGCGGCCTGCCCCTGACCATCCGCTCGGCGCTCACCCCGCTATTTGGCAAGTCGCTGTCAGGGCCGCTGGGCCATGTCATCGACGTGGTGGCTGTGGTCGCGACTGTTCTCGGCGTATCGCAAACGCTTGGCTTCGGGGTCGATCAGTTCATTTCGGGCCTGTCGATCATCGGCTTTGGCGACTGGCTCTATACGACGGGCGAAGGCGGCGGGCAGTCGGCCTCGACTCTGGGGCTGATCTTCGCGCTGATGATCATCATGGGCGCCTCGACGCTCTCGGCACTCTCAGGTGTCGGCAATGGCATCAAGTGGCTCTCCAACCTGAACATGGGGCTGAGCTTCTTCCTGTTGACCTTCTTTCTGATCTTCGGCTCGACCTTCTTCGGGCTGAGCGCGCTCTTCGTGGGCATCTGGGATTACCTGATCTCGCTGCCCGGCAACATGTTCACTGTCTGGACAGCCGACGGCACCGAGACCGGCGATGCGCTGGCCGGGTGGCAGGGCGGCTGGACGATTTTCTACTGGGCCTGGTGGATCGCCTTTGCGCCTTTCGTGGGCGTGTTTCTGGCCCGCATCTCGAAGGGGCGCACGGTCCGCGAATATGTGCTGGGCGCGCTCATCATCCCGGCCGCCATGTGCTTTGTGTGGTTCGCGATGGTCGGCGGCACGGCCATTGATTTGGAACTTTCCGGCGTGGCCGAAGGCGCGATTGCGGGGGCAGGTCAGGAAAGCCAGCTTTTCGCGATGCTGGGCGTAATGCTGCCTGACACGCTGGCCTACTGGATGTCAGTCATCGTGGTGATCCTGCTTCTGACCTATCTGGTGACATCCGCTGACAGCGCGGTGCTGATCATCAACACCATCAATGCAGGGGGAGATGAGGGCCCCAAAGCCCGGCCACATATCCTGTTCTGGGGCGCGGCCCTCGCGCTTGTGGTCGGCGGCCTTATCATCGCCGGTGGGCTCGGAGCGATCCAGACCGCAATGGTCATTGGGGCGCTGCCGTTCAGCATGGTGATGGTGATGATGGGCGTTGCGCTGGTCAAGGCGATTTATCGCGATGGCCAGCGCGAAAAGCTCGGCATTGCCACAACGCATGAAGGCGAGGTCGCGGCGGAATAAATCTGGCCGCAACGTCCTCTTGCACAAGAGGCGG
>PXDM01000291.1 GCA_003565055.1 Paracoccaceae bacterium | reverse complement strand
GACCGCCTAAACGCGCCGCGCCGATGCTTGCCGAGCCTTACCCGACCTAGACCGCCCAAACAGGCCGCGCCATACCGCGCCATGCCTCGCCTAGACCGCCATACCGACCCACTCCGTGACCGTCTCGCCGTGCCATACCGTGCCTCACCATGCCGGAACACACCCCGACCGCCCTGCCGGGCCGCGCTTGACCGCGCCACAACAGACCACGACCGCCTTGACCGCGAAGGGCAACCGAAGCCGCCCCCGCCAATTTCATCACGCCGCACGGCGATTGCGTTCTTCTTCCAGAAGCGCCATTAATTCCGCCGTGTCATCATCCGCGCATTCTGGGTTTTCTAGCGCGTATTGCTGCACGTCCCGGCCCTCTTTGGTGACCTCATCCCAATAGGACTGCCAGTCACCAAGATCGTCACCAGCAACCGAAAACGTGCCGTAGCTGCCTCGGCCTTTTTCCTGCCGAAAATCGCCAATGCCGACGATAACGCCAGCGTTAGAAAGAAGGGAAACAATCGAGTGAACCGAAAGCGTCGGCTGCACAAAGGCAATCTCGACCTCAGCACACCAGCGCGGCAGGAAAGCCCGCGTCCGAACATCCGGCGGCTTGTTCATGTCGGCAGACCGAACAACGTCCATCTTGAGAAAGGGCTTGCCCCACATCTTGATCTTCTGCTCTGGAAGGAAAATCAGGCGCTGAACGCTGGACTTGGTGACGCCCGGCGTTTCCAGTGCCGCCGTTGCCATTGCGCCCTTCACCCCCGGCGCAGGGAAGCCCAGAAGCGTCGGGCCATCCGGCAAGCGGTAAACGCTATCGTAGAACTCGACCTCTGGATCGTGCTTCAACTCCTTCTTTTCCGCAGCGGTTTTCTTCGCACCGCCGATCAGAAGAGTGCGCTTCGCCTTGGCGCTCATTGCGTTGAAATAGAAAGGGGTGTTCCCGATCAGCTTCAAAGTAACGCGCCCCTGCTTGAGTGCGTCGATATGAAGCGTTCCGGCTTCTGCCTTTTTGACAGCCATTGTCGCATCCTTGACTTGTGGTGCGACGATTGCTTGCGCTACACTGCAACAAGCCTGACCCGTCGCATCCGGGTTATGGTTAGAGCGAGTGCCAGGGCTGTCACCCTGCCTCGCTCGACGACACTAGACGCGCAGAAATTTGGTGTCAACAGAAAAATACTACCCCGACTCTTCAGCACAATCCACGCGCACGCGCTGGATTGTGCCTTCGTGCATCTCCACCCGGTTTGCGCTCGTGTCGGGGACTGGTGGTCATTGCGCTGCCTCCTGTGGTTTCAGGCGATAAACCCGCGTATCGGAGACGATTTGCGTCTCCACCAAACCCATCAGCCGCAAAGCACCGATGGACTGGAACAGCACCCGCTCGGGCAGTTCCGTCATGCGCTGGATATCGCCTATGGTGTATTCCCGGCCAACGCGCATGGCGGTGATGACCTTCCTGCGGTGCATGACTGTTTCCGGGGTGTAGGGTCTGCGGGTCATGCTGCGCTCGTGTCGGTCGGTGTTCTTGTCGGTCATTCCGCTGCCTCCTGCTGCGCGCGTCTGGGTGCGGGCCTTGGTCATGGGTAATCCTCCGGGCTTTCCAGCCTCTTGCGGCAAGGCGGTATCCAGTGGAAGTGGGTATTGTCGGGCGCGTTCTTGTCCCAGACCAGCCAGCAGTAGGCCGTTGCGGTGCTGCCATTTGCTGACAGCTTGCCCTTGTGCATCACCACGCGCTCAGTGAATTGCAGAATGTCCGTTGGGGGCGCATCGCTGAACAAGTCGCGGTATCGCCCCACGCCCTCAAGGAACGCACTCCGAACAATAACGGCAACGCCTGCGCGGCTGGTGTTTCGCGCTTGCGTGATGAATTGCTGCGCCAGCCGAAAGGGCGGGTTCGTGATCGTCCAGTCCACCACACCAACCGGATCAGCGCCGAAAAGATAATCCTGCACCGGAAAGCCCGCACCATAGTCGAATATGTCGCTGGCCTCGACGTTCCGAAAATACTCGCGCAAGGGCTTTACCATATGCCCCCGGTTCGCAGCGGGTTCTCGGCATGTCTTCCGGTCCAGATCATACCGCAAGTCCAACCACTCGCACAGCGCCCGCGTAGCCCAAGGGGGTGTTGGAAAATCCTCTAGGCTATCGTGCGGCTCCACACGACGCTGCATGACTGCGGTTGATCTGTTTTGCGTCATGCGTCACCCCACGGCATAGGCGGCAATGTCACCGGGCGGGGTTTGCGCTCGTTGCGGGGCGTATGGCGTTCACTCATTCCGCTGCCTCCTGCTGCGCCTCTGCCAGCACCTCCCAGCGCGCCTGAACCTTGTCCCGCTGAACGTTCAGCATTGACGCCGCGCCGCCGATGCCAAGCCCGTCTGCCATGTAGCGCGACAAGCGGGCGTCCATTTCAGGGGTGAAGCCATTGCAGGGCGGATCGGGTGCCTCTCGCGCCGCCAGGAACTTGCCCGCGCGGGATTTCACTTCGGCGCTGAATTTCAGCAGGCGCTTGCGGGTGCCGTGTTCTGGCCTGCCGATTTTTGCCGCAACCTCGGCAATCGTGAAACCGCGCGCGGTCATCTCGATTGCTTGCTCGTCCTCCTCTGGCGTCCATTTCGGCCCCGGCTTGAACTTGGAACGCTGCAATGTGCGGGCAGGGCTGCGAAGCGGTTGCGCGCGGGCGGGCTTTTCGCTGATTTCCGCTGGCACGGGTTCCGGCTTTGCCTGCTTGGGCGCGGGGGCGATTTCCTCTTGAGGATCGGCACCGGTGCGCCGCTGAATCTCGCGGTCGATATACCAGCGGGCCTTTTCCAGATCGGTGATGGCGTCCGATTTCAGATCAGCACGCCAAATGTATTTAACCGCGTTGCCAAGACAGAACCCCATGTGTTCCGTGATCTGGATGCACTCGACGCCTGACGGGTGCGCCGTGTAATGCGGCGGATGGTTTACTAGGTCAGTCATGCTGCGCTCCTTTCTGCAGGCTTTCTGCAGCTTTCTGCAGCTTTCTGCCCCCTTAGCCAGTCAATGCGCGCGTGCTGCGGTCCGCGATATCCAAGCGCTTGAGCGATCCCCCGCCACGTATCGCCCTTGGCCCGAAGCATCGCGCAAAGCGTGCGCCGCGTGCG
>PXDM01000008.1 GCA_003565055.1 Paracoccaceae bacterium | reverse complement strand
TGCCCGAAGCGCGGCAGCACCAGACGCCGCCGCTCTGTGCCTGTGCCCGAGCCTGTGCGCGCATAATGCGCCCCTTCGCGCAGGCGGCTTTCCCACCAGACGACTGACAAGGCGATGGCGATCAGCATCAGCGCCAGCCAGGCTGCATAGATGCGGTCGAACATGGCCGAATATTGCAGGTAGATCGCATAGCTGAACACCTCGTAGCGCATCAGCGCGACTGCGCCGAAATCGCCGATGACATAGAGGCCCACGACCAGCCAGCCCGCCATGAGCGCGGGCATCAGATGGGGCAGGGTGACGCGCGTAAAGACCTCGCGCGGGCTGGCGCCCAAGGCGCGCGCGGCTTCCTCGAGCGATTGGTCGAGCCCGGAGAAGGCCGCGCGCAGGTTGAGGTAGATGTAGGGAAAGGTGTAAAGGGAGAGTGCCAAAGTCGCGCCGGGCAGGCCCTGCAGGCGTGGAATGGTGACGCCGAAGACCTGATTCATGAAGCCGAAATTGCCCGATAGCCCGATCAGCGCATAGGCCATCACGTAGCCGGGCACGGCAAGCGGGATCACGGCGAGGATATTGATCAACCTGCGCCCGCGCAGATCGGTGCGGCTGACCAGCCAGGCGAGCGGCAGCGCCATCGCGGTCGCCAGCGCCAGCGTGCAGATGACCAGAAGCAACGTATTGATCAGCAGTTGCAGCGTTCTGGGGCGCGTGAAGATGTCGACAACCAGCGCCATGTCAGCTTGTGCCGCGCGCATCACCAGCCAGATCAGCGGCAAAATCATCAGGCCCCCGATCATCAGACCGAGGGCCGAGAAGATCACGCGGGCCCGTGGCATGCGCCACAGGCCCGGTGTCGTTATTGTGGTGCTCAGGCTCAAAGCAGTCCTGCGGCGCGGATCATTTCAAGGGTGCCTTCGAGATCGCCGATGGTGTTCAGATCGACTTCTGGCGCAACCCGGATCACATCGTCAAGGTTGATATCCTGACGGGTGACAATCGTGCCGGGAATGATCGGGAATTCTGACACTTCGCCTGCAAAAAACTGCTGAGCAGCAGGCGAGAGCAGGAATTCGATGAAAGCTTGCGCCTCTTCCTGCTGTGTCGAGCTGTTCAGCACGCCCATTCCTGCGACCAGCAGCAGGTTGCCGATATCGCCCTCGGTCGCGAAGAGCGTCTGAGTCACCGGGAATTCCGCATCGCGCTGCAGGAACCGCACGAGGTAATAGTTGTTGGTGACGGCAATATCAGCCTCGCCATCGCCAATGGCCTGAATCGCCGCAGTGTTGTTGCGCACGGCGACAGGTTCGTTGGCGGCGATGCCGTCCAGCCATTCGCGGGTCGTGTCCTCGCCATGAACAACGCGCATCGCCGTGACATGAGCCAGGAAGGATCCATTGGTCGCTGGCAGCGCGATGCGGCCTTTCCATTGCGGGTCGGTCAGATCGAAGATTGAGGCGGGCAAATCAGCCGCGTCCACGCGTTCGGTGGAATAGGCCAGCACGCGGCCTCGGCCCGAGGTGGCCACCCAGCGGTTTTCACTGTCGCGATATGCGGCGGGCACATCGGCAATCAGGTCTTCGGGCAGGGGGACGAAGAGATCGACCACCGCCCCAAGGGCAGCGGCATCCTGTGCCCAATACAGATCAGCAGGCGACGCATCGCCTTCTTCCTGCAGGAGCACCGCGAGTTCGGCGGTGCCGGCGTAGCGCACATTGACGTTGATCCCGGTCTGCGCCGTGAAAGCCTCGAGGATCGGCGCGACGAGGGTTTCCCCGCGCCCCGAATAGAGCGTCAGATCGGCGAGCGTCGGTGTCGCGGCAAAGGCGGCCAGTGCGACGATGGAGTTGCGAAGAAAGTTCATGATGTCACCTCTTGGGACAGTTTCGGATCCATGCAGGAACAGGATTTCGGTACTGCGCGGGCACGCCTCCCTTCGCAGGGGTCTGCTCAATTCCTACTGAACCAGTCAGTTATTATACCTGAGTGCTTTCGTCAACTACCGACCATGGCTGATCGCGATGAAAAGGGGATTGCTCCGGTGCGCGCGCATCGCGCATAGTGCCCGCGAATGGCTGAAGGCATTGAAATGATCCATCCTCGCAATCCCGGCACGGCGCTCGACCCCGCTGCTTTCATGCGTGTCAATCGCCCCGCTGCCGAGCGCCGCGCGGCCTCGCTGGTGGCGCGGCGCTCTCTCAAGGGGGTGCATCAGGCGGCATGGCTGCTCAATGCGATTGCCTGCATGGATCTGACGACGCTTGCAGGCGATGATACACCGGAACGCGTGCGCCGTCTTTGCGCCAAGGCGCGCAGGCCCTTGTCGGAGGAACTGGTCACCGGGCTGGGCCTGCCCGAGATGCCGCAGGTCGGTGCGGTCTGCGTCTACCCCACTATGGTCGCGCCTGCCGCGCGCGCGCTGGAGGGCTCGGGGATCCCCGTGGCCTCGGTCGCAACAGGCTTTCCGGCGGGGCTGATGCCGCTCGATCTGCGGCTGTCCGAGATCCGCTATTGCGTGGCGCAGGGCGCGCGAGAGATCGACATCGTGATCACCCGCGCGCATGTGCTGGCAGGAGACTGGGCGGCCCTTTACGATGAAATCGCCGCGATGCGCGAGGCGTGTGGCGCGGCGCATCTGAAGGCGATTCTGGCGACCGGCGAGTTGGAAACGCTCACGAATGTCCATGCGGCCTCGATGGTGGCGATGCAGGCGGGGGCGGATTTCATCAAGACTTCGACCGGCAAGGAGCCTGTGAACGCGACGCTGCCCGTGGGCCTGACCATGTGCCGCGCGATCCGCGACTACCGGGCGGCGACCGGCCATATCGTCGGCTTCAAGCCCGCAGGGGGCATGAAAGCCGCCAAGGATGCGCTGAACTGGCAGATGCTGATGCGCGAGGAACTGGGGCGCGACTGGCTGCGGCCCGATCTGTTCCGGCTGGGGGCGTCCTCGATGCTGGGCGATATCGAGCGGCAATTGTCGCATCATGTGACCGGGCGCTATGCGGCCGCGCATCGTCACGCGCTGGCCTGAGAGGGACGCGACATGCCGAGCATTACGGAGATCATGCAGACCATGGAGTATGGACCCGCCCCGGAAAGTGAAACTCTGGCGCGCGACTGGCTCGCGCGCGG
>PXDM01000469.1 GCA_003565055.1 Paracoccaceae bacterium | reverse complement strand
TGTTGCCCGCCTTCGAGGCTACGTTTCTGGATCGCCTGTACTTGCGGTTTGACTACCATGACGCCAAGGGACGAAAGACGACCCGAGAGGTCGAGCCGCAGGCCATGCTGATCCTGCCACCCCTATGGTATCTGGTGGCATGGGACCCGGCCCGCGCCGATTTCCGGCATTTCCGGATGGACCGGATCAGCACCCCGACTCTCGTAAATGGGACGCGATTTCGACAACGCCATGTGCCCTTTGAAAAGGACGTTTGCCCCTATACCAGTTTACGACAATGAGGCTCACCGCGCATGTTCAGCGCTGGCCATCCTCCTTGGCCCATGCGCTTGGACTGGCCCCGACGACGCGCAGAAACTCGCGGTTGAAGTTCGATTTGGTGTTGAACCCGGAGGCGAACATCGCCTCGGTCACGCTCTCCCCCCGGGTCAGCATATCCTGCGCATGCCTGATCCGCGCCGCGTTCACAAACCGCGAGACATTGTCACCGGTCGCGCGATTGATCGTCACTGACAGCGCCTTGGCGGGCACGCGCAGCTTCCGCGCGAGCTGGGCAAGCGTCAGGTTCGGGTCAAGATAGGGTTTATCCTGCGCCATAAGCTCCAGCACACGGTTCCACAATTCAGTATCCGGCTGGGCGGGTTCCGGGGCCGGATCAGGCACTTCGGGCGCCTCGTTACGCAGGGTGGGCGACAGCGCGAAAAGGCCAATCAGCAGAAGATTTCCCACCGAAAAGACTGTGATGATCCATCCCCGCGCCTGCGCATATCCCATGACCTGCGCAAGCACGATCACTACATCGCTGAGCGCCGACGCGATGAGGGCCGCGCCGATCACCAGCCAGATGCGGGAGGGCAGGTTGTCATGCGCAAGTGACGCATTCGGCTGGGCGTCGGACCCTTGCAGGGCTTGCGCAAGGATCGCGATGCCATAGCCGACAAAGGCCGCAGGCAGCAGCACATCCAGGAAGGCCGGCGCGACCAGCAAGGCGGCCAATGCCGCGAGCGGGACAAGCAGATGCAGCAGGTCGGCCCGGTTTGCGGGTCTGACCGCCGTGACCAGATAGGCAAACCACGCCCCCGGCGGGATGAATGCCGCGCTGACTGGCTGCACGAGGCGCATGCCCGGCACCATGTAGTGCTGCGCCAAGGCGATGATTAGCGATTGCACCGCGCATAGCGCGAGCAGCAGCCCGAGCGCGGACAATCGCCCCTGATCTGCCCAAAGGCGCAGACAGCCGAAGGCGAGGGCCAAAGCGACAAATACGGGGATCGGGAGTGTGGGCATGGCAGGCATCGTTTCAGCAGGGAATGCGTGCTGTTTAGTCCCAAATCCGGATCGAGGCGACCTGAATCCGGAAACAGGTCGCCGCCAAGCATCTGGACAGGCCAAAAGACAGCGACATGCAACCAAAGCGGAGAAACGATCGTGAAACACATTATAGCAGCCCTCGCCTTGTCCATAACAGCCTCAACCGCTCTGGCCGACGGGGCCGGGCTGAGGATTGTACAGATCCCCATGCCGCATTTTGACACTGAGGCGCGCGTTGCGATCTGGTATCCGCGCGGGGCAGGCGGCACGCTGACCCTTTATGCCGATAACCCGGTGTTCAAGGGTGTCGAGGCATATCTTGACGCGGATCCAGGCCAGGGGCGTTTCCCGGTGGTGCTGTTCAGTCACGGGATGGGCGGCACTGACCACGCGCAGGCCTGGCTGGGGGCAGGGCTGGCACGCCGTGGGGCGGTTGTTGTCATGGTGAACCACCCCAATTCGACCTGGGGCGATTTCGACATGGCCGAGGGTGTGCGGCACTGGACCCGCGCTGCGGACCTCTCATCGGCGCTCGACTGGCTGCAGGATGATCCCGACCTTGCCCCCCAACTGGACGACACGCGCATTCTGGCCGCGGGGTTTTCCTATGGAGGCTGGACTGCCCTATCCTTGGGCGGGATGACCGGAAATCTGGACGGGCTTGTTGCGGCCTGCACCACGCATATCGAGACGGTGGAAGCCTGCGATATGCTGCTTTCGGATGATGTGGGGTTGCAGCGGCAGGACGCCATGCTCTGGAACGCCAGCTATGCGGATGCGCGCGTCAGCTCGGTCGTGGCCATCGACCCCGGTTTTGTCTGGGGTCTGGAGCGCGAAAACGTGGTGGCACTTTTGCCGGATGCGCTTCTGATCGGGCTTGGCGATCGCGAGACGCAGATGGTGGCGACGGACTTCGCCGCAAGCGGCCTTTCTGCCCTGCTGGCACAGGGGCAGACCCGGCAGCTCGCCCCGGCGTTCCACTTCACCGCGATGCCGCTGTGCAAACCGGACGGCGCGACGATACTGGAAGCGGAACACGATGACCCGGTTTGCACCGATCCGGCCGGGACGGATCGTGCCGATGTGCATGGCGCCATCCTTGATGCCATCGCAGGGCGGCTTGGGTTGTGAGCGGGGTGGCCTCCGGAACGTGTAGCTCGCGCGCGCAGAAGATACCGAAAACGCGTCACAACCGGTGACGCGTGCCGCTGCGATCCGGTAGCGCGCTGACCAAGTAAGATTTCAGGGTCGTCATGCGTAGATGGTCCGGTGCGTCCTGCGTGGTTTGGGGGCTTCCGAGCGATTAAAGGAGGATGTCCTGGGGTGATATATGTCTTCCCGGATGGCCTACGGGCTTTTCATGGCTGGTTCGGTTCCCAGGACAGTGCCGCCGAAGCTGACGTTCGTGCATTGCGCAGCACCATGACTGCGTTGGTGCGGCGATGCGGACCTTTCTGCCGGTCGAGCCATCCACCCAAGACCCTTCGCGGTTGCGGCATGACCGACGTGGAGGGCGGGGAGCGGACCTTCGGCCTCACTTCGAAATTCAGCGTATCGCATTCAAGCGGACAATCGTTGCAACAATAACGCTCACCAAGTTATCGCATCAGCACTACAGGCACCTTGCAGGTGCGGATCATGGCGGTCGTGGTTGAGCCGATGATCAGGCTGCGGATGCGTGAGTGCCCGTAAGCGCCCATCACCAGCATGTCGTAACCGGCATCCTCCACCAGCTTGCCGATGGTGGTTTCGGGCTGGCCGGGCAGGATAGAGGTTTCCGTGGCAAGCCCCGCGCCCTCCAGCGTGGCGCGGGCTGCCTCCAGCGCTTGCG
>PXDM01000022.1 GCA_003565055.1 Paracoccaceae bacterium | reverse complement strand
TCGGTCGAGGCCAGCTCCACCACTTCGCCCAGATACATCACCGCCACGCGGTCGGCCATATGCCGGATCACCGACAGATCATGCGCGATGATGATCAGCGTCAGGCCGAAATCATCCTTCAGGTCTTCGAGCAGATTGACGATCTGCGCCTGCACCGACACATCGAGCGCCGAGACCGGCTCATCCCCGATCAGGAGTTTCGGCCCCGAGGCCAGCGCGCGCGCGACGCAAATCCGCTGGCGCTGCCCGCCGGAAAACTCATGCGGGAAACGGTCTGTGTGATCTGGCCGCAACCCGACCTTGCGCAGCAGATCCGCGACCTTCTCGCGCCGTTCTTTGCGCGACAATGTGCCATGCACCAGAAGCGGCTCGCCAACGATGCTTTCCACGGTCATGCGCGGGTTGAGCGAAGAAAACGGATCCTGAAAGATGAACTGCATCTGCGCGCGTATTTTGCGCATCTCATGCGCGGGCAGCGCGGTCAGGTCCTCGCCTTCATAAATCACCTGCCCCTCGCTCGGGTCCAGCAGACGCAGGAGAAGCCGCGCCAGCGTGGATTTGCCACAGCCGGATTCGCCCACAATCGCAAAGGTCTCGCCGCGTTTGATCGAAAGCGACACGCCATTGACCGCGTAGATATGCGAGGGCGCGCCGAACACACCCTTGCTGGAGGTGAAACGTTTGTGCAACTCATGCGTGGTCAGGATCACATCGTTCATGCGGCACCTTGGGCGAAATGGGTTTCCAGTGGTGCCTTGATGCAGGCCACGCGGTGACCGGGCAGGATGTCGCGCTCAGGCGGGCGCGCGGCGTTGCAGTCGCCCGACACGAACGGGCAGCGCGTCGCGAAACGGCAGCCCGGCGGCATGGCTTCGGGCACCGGGACGGATCCGGGGATGGTCATCAGCCGCGACGCCCCCTGCACCCGTCCCGCCAGCGCGGGCATCGAGCCCATCAGCCCCAGCGTGTAGGGGTGCTGCGGATCGTTGAAGATCGCCTCGACCGGGCCGGATTCGACCACCCTGCCCGCATACATCACCGCCACATCATCCGCGATTTCGGCCACGACGCCCAGATCATGCGTGATCATCAGCATCGCCGCCCCGGTTTCCTTCAGAAGCTCGCGCATCAGCTCTAGGATCTGCGCCTGAATCGTGACGTCGAGCGCCGTGGTCGGTTCATCCGCGATCAGCAATTCGGGCTCATTGGCCAGCGCCATGGCGATCATCACCCGCTGACGCATGCCCCCTGAGAGCTGATGCGGATAGTCATCAAGCCGCTTGGCCGCCGCAGGCATGCGCACCAGCTCGAACATCTTGAGCGCGCGGGCGCGGGCCTCGGCCTGCGTGCAGTTGCGATGACGGCGCACGGCCTCGGCGACCTGATCGCCGATGGTGAAAACGGGGTTCAGCGAGGTCATCGGCTCCTGAAAGATCATCGCCATGCGGTTGCCGCGCAGTGCCTCCATCTGGGTCGTGGTCTTGTCGAGCATATTCTCGCCCCGGAACAGCACCTCACCTCCGGTCACGGTCGCGGCCTTTTTCGACAAAAGCCCCATCGTCGCCAGCGAGGTCACGGATTTCCCGCACCCCGATTCGCCCACCAGCGCCAGCGTGCGTCCGGGCCGGATCGCGAGGTTCACGCGGTCGATCAGGTCGACAGGCTGGCCGTGAAACCGGATCGAGAGATCGCGCAATTCCAGCGTCGGGATGGCATTGTCAGAGCTCATGCGCGCGGGTCTCCTCTTGAGCATAGGTCAGATAGACGCTGTGCAGCGCCGAGAGATGGTCATGCATCGCCTGCGCCGCTGCGGCGCCGTCGCCTGCCTCCAGGGCCGCGAGGATCCGGCGATGGTCATCCTGCGCGTGGCCCTTGCCCGACTTGCGGCGCACGGAGCCGCGCAAACGGCGCAGCGCCGGATCATGCCGCCAGGCATTCACGCGGTCGAACAGGTCCAGCAGCAATGGATTGCCCGCCCCGCGCGCGATTTCGCGATGCAGCGCACTGTCCCAGAGATCCGCGCTGTCGACATCCTCGGCACATTCGATCCGCGCGATGCAGGTGGCGATGCGCGGGAAGATCTCGGGGGCCGCGCGCTTCGCGGCGAGGCGCGCGAGTTGCGGCTCAAGCGCCAGTCGGGCTTCAATCAGGCTCAGGAGGCCCGCAGGGCTCGCGCTGATCGTCTCCCAGGTCTGGGGCTGCGCGTCCTGCGGCGGTCCCGTGAAGGTGCCCGCCCCCTGCTTGCGCCAGATCATGCCTTCGGCTTCCAGCACTTCCAAGGCGCGGCGGATCGCATTGCGCCCGATGCCCAGTTGCGCAGCCAGCGCGCGCTCGGTCGGCAGGCGTTCGCCCGGCACAGCACCCGGGGCGGCCAGGATCGCGCGGAGGCGCTCCAGAGCAAGCGCCGAGCATTCCTGCGGATCGCGGGCAATGGACGCGCCAGAACCTATAGCTGAACCAATCGTCATTGGTTCAGCATAAATCTCACATTTTCGTTTGCAAGGGGGTTTTTTGCTCAAACCGCGACAGCATGAGAAAAATCGAAACAGTGCCGTTTTTCAACCGTAAGCAGCATTTCTTTCCTGTCCAGCACAATCATGGCCCGAAGCGCAATCCTGCGTGGATTTCGTTGTCCCAGATACCGACGCGCAATTTTTCGTCGTCGCTATGGCAATGCAGCCGCAGCGGAACAAAGCCATGGACAGAGCAAGCGGCAGGTGATTAACATTTGATCAAACGAGGGGTGAGCATGGCCGCACAGGGTGCCGCAGATATCGTATTCCTGAACGCGCAGCTGCGCACCATGGATGTGCGGCAGCCCCGCGCGCAGGCCATCGCAGTTTCAGGCGGCAGGATCATGGCCATCGGGACCGACGCGCAAATCCTCTCCATGGTCGGCAAGCAGACACGCGTGATTGATGCCGAAGGCCGCACTGTCCTGCCCGGTTTCAATGAAAGCCATCTGCATCTCTTTGTTGGCGCGGGCGAGTTGGATCATCTGCAGCTTCTGGGCGTCAGTGGTCCCGATGCGCTGCGCGATGCAGTGCAGAGCTATGCCGCGCGACATCCTGACCTGCCGGTGATTGTCGGTCAGGGCTGCGATTATGCGGTGCTCGACCATCCGCTGACGCGCCATGATCTCGACCAGATCCTGGCCGAGCGACCGCTGTGCCTGCTCGCGGCTGATCATCACACGGCCTGGGCCAATACGGTCGCTTTGCGTCAGGCCGATATCCTGCAAGGTCGCGCGTTGGGGCCGGGCAATGAGATCGTCATGGGCGCAGACGGGCTGGCCACGGGCGAATTGCGCGAGTTTCAGGCCAAGGCCCCGGTTCTGGCGCTGGCAGGTACGCATCGGATCATGGCGGGGCTGGCCACGGGCAAGGACCCCGACCCCTATCCCGATGCCGCTGGCTTCACTGAGGATTGCGAGATCATGGCCGCCGGGCTCGCCCAATGCGCAAGGCTGGGGCTGACGAGCCTCACGAATATGGACGGCAATGCCTATACGCTGCGCATCCTTGATGCGCTTCGGGCGCAGGGGCGGCTCACGGCGCGGGTCAAGGTGCCGTTTCATTACACGACGGGAAGCACGCTTGCGGATCTCGACATCGCCAGCGACATGGCGCGCAACTTTTGCGATGACTGGCTGTCCTCGGGCTTCGTCAAGCTCTTCATGGATGGGGTGGTCGATAGCGGCACAGCGCTGATGCGCGAGGATTACCCTGACCGCCCCGGCTGGCGCGGCGCGCCGCTCTGGTCCGAGGATGCGTTCACCGAGATCGCGACCGAGGCCGACCGGCGCGGTCTGCAAATCGCGGTGCATGCGATTGGCGACGGGGCCGTGAATCGCGTGCTCAATGGCTATGAGGCCGCGCGCGCCGCCAATGGTGCCCGCGATGCGCGCCACCGCATCGAGCATATCGAACTGATCGACCGGGCGGATATTCCGCGGATGAAAGCGCTCGGCGTCACGGCCTCGATCCAGCCCATCCACGCGCCCGGTGCCACGGATTTCCCGCTGCAACCGACCATGAACAAGATCGGCCGCGCGCGCTGGGGCGACGCCTATCTGCAGCGCAGCCTCGCGGATGCGGGCATCCCGCTGGCTTTCGCGAGCGACTGGCCCGTGGCCGATCTCAACCCGCTGCGCGGCATCCAGTCGGCGCTGCAACGGCCCATCTATGAGGGCACAGACGATGAGCGGCTGGGCCTCGATGACATCCTCGCGGCCTATACGACCGGCGGGGCCTATGCGACCCATAGCGAGAGCCGCAAGGGTAAGCTGCGCGCGGGCTATTTCGCTGATCTGGTGGTCTTGAACGGTGATCTGGAGGCGGCAAGCCCGGCAGAGATCGGCGCGATGGGCGTGGATATGACACTCTGCGGCGGGCGGATTGTCTGGGAACAGGAGCGCGCGTTTCAATCCAGACGCGCCGGAGAAAGGCAGTCCTCGTGAGCCGGGAAATCGAAATCACTGGTCTGAACAAGTCTTTCGGGCAAGGGGCTGCCGCATTTCAGGCCTTGCGCGACATTGACCTGACGATCGCCAGCGGCGAATTTTTCACCCTTCTCGGCCCCTCCGGTTGCGGCAAGACCACGCTTCTGCGCATCATCGCGGGCTTTGAGCAGCCCAGCGACGGCACACTGCGGATCAATGGGCGCGACGTGACAGGGCTTGGCCCCAGCAAACGCCCGGTCAATACAGTGTTCCAGTCCTACGCGCTGTTTCCGCATATGAGCCTTGCGGATAATATCGGCTTCGGACTGAAGATGCAGAGCAAACCGAAAGCGGAAATCCGCGCGACCGTGGCCGAAATGCTGAGACTCGTGCGGATGGAAGCGATGGCGGATCGCCGCCCTTCCGAGATCTCGGGCGGGCAGCAACAGCGTGTGGCGCTCGCCCGCGCACTCGCCCCGCGCCCGCGTGTGCTCTTGCTCGATGAGCCGCTGAGCGCGCTCGATCTGAAACTGCGCAAGGAGATGCAGTCGGAGCTGAAGCGGCTGCAATCCGAGACGGGCATCACCTTCGTTTTCGTGACCCATGATCAGGAAGAAGCGCTCACCATGTCGGACCGGATCGCGGTCATGTCTTCGGGGCATATCCTGCAACTCGGTGCCCCGCAGGAGATCTACAACACCCCCGTCAACCGCTTTGTCGCCGATTTCATCGGCGATACGAATTTCCTGAAACTGCGGGTGAAGGCGCTGGAGGAGGGCGCGGCAGTGCTTGAACTGCCCGGCGGCAAGACCGCGCAGGCGTCGCTGCCCGAAGGCATGACGCCCGCCACCGGGGCGCTGGTCACCGCCGTGATCCGCCCTGAACAGGCCGAAACGGCCCCACCTGGCGAGGGCGATCTGCAAGCCACGGTCGACAGCGCCACGTTTTTCGGCACGGACACGCATCTGCATCTGACGCTTTCGGACGCGCAGGGCTTTGTGCTGCGCCGCCAGAACCGCCCCGGCCAACCCGCCCCTGCGCCGCAGTCGCGGCTGGGCCTTGCGCTTGCGCCCGGCGCGCTGCGCGTGTTGAAGGATTAGGCCGATGCGCGGGCATGGATGGAAATGGCTGCTCTGCACCCCGGCACTGATCGTGCTGCTACTGGCGGCCTCGGGGCCGCTTCTGATCGTCGCGATCTATTCCTTCCTCAGCCCCGGCAATATGGGCGGCGTGGTCTGGGAATTCTCGACCGAGGGCTGGTTTCGCGTCTTTTTCCGCCGCGACATTTTCGAGCCGGATCTGGTCCAATGGAACGCGACCCATCTGCAGGTCTTCTGGCGCTCGATCTGGCTGTCGCTGCAGACCACGTTCATCTGCGCCGTGCTCGGCTTTCCGACCGCATGGTTCATCGCCACGCGCCCGCCCCATACGCGCACGGTCTGGCTGTTCCTGATCACGATCCCGTTCTGGACCAACCTGCTGATCCGCACCTTTGCCATTCAGGAAATGATCCGCAACAACGGCACGATCAACACAGTGCTGATGCGGCTCGGGATCATCGACAGCCCGATCCAGATGATGTTCACCGAATTCGCCGTTCTGCTGGGCATGGCCTATGTGTTTTTGCCGCTGATGGTGCTGCCGCTTTATGCCGCGATGGAAAAGATGGATTTCCGACTGGTCGAGGCCGGCTATGACCTCTATGCCAGCCGCCTGAATGTGCTCTGGCATGTGATCATTCCGCAAGTGAAACCGGGCTTTGTCGCAGGCTCGATCCTCGTGTTCATTCCCGCCATCGGGGCCTATGTCACCCCGCGCCTGCTCGGCGGAGGGCGCACGATGATGCTCGGCAATCTGATCGCGCTGCAATTCGGGCAGGGGCGCAACTGGCCGCTGGGCGCGGCGCTCGCGATGCTGATGCTGGTCGTCGTGGTCGGCGCGCTGATCGTCTATCTGCGCGTCGTGGGCAGCAATGATGAGGCCCGCCGTGGCTGAGGGGCGCTATTCCATCACCCGCCTGCCGGGCTTCGGGCTGATCGCGGTCCTGACCTTCGTCATGCTCTATCTGCCGATCATCATTCTGGTGGTGTTTTCCTTTAATGCGGGCGCGTCCCAGACCCGCTGGGACGGGTTCTCGCTGGAATGGTATCAGGCGGCGTTCAACAATGCGCAGGTGCGCGATGTGTCGCTGCGCTCGCTCTGGCTCGCGCTGGCCGCATCCGGCATCGCCACAGTGCTCGCGACCCTCGCCGCGCTGGGCACGACCCGCGTGGGGCGGTTTCCCGGCCAGACCATGATCTACGCGCTGATCAACCAGCCGCTGATGGTGCCCGAGATCGTGACCGGCATCGCGCTTCTGATCTTCGTGGCCGCGATCAAGGTCCAGACGGGCTATACCGGCATGGGCTATCTGGTCGCCGCGCATACGGCCTTTTGCATCCCCTTCGCCTATCTGCCCATCCGCGCGCGGCTCGAAACCCTTGACCCGGCGCTCGAAACAGCGGCCGGGGATCTCTATGCTTCACCGGTGCAGGCGTTTCGGTATGTCACCCTGCCCTTGATGGTGCCGGGGATTCTCGCCGGGTTCATGCTGGGTTTTGTGATCTCGCTCGATACGGTCGTGATCACCGAATTCGTGAAATCCGCCGGGCAGGACACGCTGCCCACCTATATGCTGGGCCAGTTGCGCCGTGTCGTGACCCCCGAGATGAACGCCATTGCCACCCTTTTCCTTGCGCTGTCACTGGTGATCGTGACAGCCTTCTTCCTCATCACCCGCACGCGCGGGCGCTGAGGGCTCCATGCCAACCAACCGGGAGAAAAAAAGATGAAAAGACTGACAGGATGGGCGAGTGCCGCTTTGCTGGCAAGCACGGCGCTGGCCAGTGCCGAAGGGGTCGTGAACCTCTATAACTGGGGGAATTACACCAACCCGGAAATTCTGGAACGCTTCACCGAAGAGACCGGGATCGAGGTCACGCTCACCGATTTCGACAGCAATGACACCGCACTTGCGCGGATCCGGCAGGGCGGGCATGGCTTCGACATCGTGGTGCCCTCGGATACCTATATCCAGACATGGATCTCCGAAGGGCTGATCCAGCCGCTCGACCGCGAGATCGTCACGAATCTGGGCAATATCGAGCCGCAATGGGTCGATGTGCCTTTCGATCCGGGCCGCGAATATACTGTGCCCTGGGCCTGGGGGACGACAGGTCTGGTCGTGGACACCTCCGTTTATTCCGGCAATCCGCATGACCTTGATCTGATGCTTGACCCGCCGGAAGAATTGCGCGGGCGGATCAATGTCATCCCCGAGATGTCCGATGTCATGGCCATGACGATCTATTACCACGGCGGCGAGCGCTGCACGACTGACCTCGACATTCTGCGCGCCGTGCGCGATTCGCTGATATCGGCGAAACCGCACTGGCTGGCCTTCGATTATGGTGGCGTTGATGCCTATGTTGCGGGCGATTTCGCGGCCGGGATCTACTGGAACGGCTCTGCTCTGCGCGTGCGGCTGCAGAACGACAACTTCGTTTATGGCTATCCCGAAACCGGCTATCCGATCTGGATGGACAATGCCGCGGTCCTGAGCGATGCGCCGAACCGCGACAATGCGATGAAATTCATCAATTTCGTGCTCCAGCCCGAGATCGCCGCGCTGATTTCCAATTTCGCGCGGTACTCGAACGGGATCACGGGGTCCGAGGCGTTCATGGACGAAGAGATGCGCGACGCGCCCGAGATTGTTACGCCTGCCGAGCTTGTTGATGCCGGGCGTTGGGGCGAAGCCTGCCCGCAGGAGGTCAATGACATCCATACCCAGATCTGGACCGAGTTGATGCAGTAAGCCCACTCACGCCGCCCCTGCCCTGCCGGGCGGGGGCGCGCTACTGAGCGACGCCTGCCAGATAGACGCGCGCGACACGGTAGTCGCTATCGAAAACGACGAAATCCGCCACAGCGCCGGGCATGATGCGCCCCCTCTCAGCCGCCGCGATCAGATCCGCCGGGATACGGGTCGCCATGGCCAGCGCGCACGCCGGATCGACGCTTGACGCCACCAGCCGCGCGATGGATTGCGCAAGCGTGATATCGGCCCCTGCAAGGGTGCCATCCTCCAGTTCCAGCCGCCCGTAGCGCCGCAGGATGCGTCGCCCGTTGAGGCTGAATTCCGGCAAATCCGTGCCCGCGACGGCCATGCAATCGCTGACCAGAAAGAGCTGATCCGGCCCCTTCATCGTGAGCGCAATCTGCAAAGGCTCGGGCGCGACATGCACCCCGTCCGCGATGATACCTGCGCTGATCGGTGCGCTCAGCGCATGCCCGACCAGCCCCGGCGCGCGGTTCAGCATCGGCGGCATCGCGTTATAGAGATGCGTGACGCAGCGCGCCCCCGCCGCCTGCGCGGCGCGCGCAGTCTCGGCACTGCAGCCCGTATGGCCGAGGCTCACGATCACCCCGGCCTCGCTCAACGCGCGGATCTGTGCGAGCGTGACATTTTCCGGCGCGACTGTGACCATCAGCGCAGGCAGGTTTTGCGCCGCGTCGCAGAGCATGCTCAGATCCTGCGCAGTCATGGGCCGGATGAGCGCCGCGTCATGCGCGCCCTTGCGTGCGGGGTCGAGATGCGGCCCCTCCAGATGCAGCCCCGCAAGGCCGTGACAGCCACGCGCATGGGCCGTGCGTGCCGCGTCGATGACGCGGGCCGTGACTTCGGGCGTATCGGTGATCAATGTGGGCAGGATCGCTGTCGCCCCGAGCCCCGCCTGCACTGCGCAGATCCGCGCGAGTTGCTCCGCATCGGTCTGCGCCCCGACCATGACCCCACCGCCGCCATTCACCTGCAGATCGACAAGGCCGGGGGCGAGGAGGGCCGCGCCCAGATCCTCGACCACCGCATCGGCGGGCAAGTCGCGCGGGTCAGGATGAAAGGCAGCGATTCGCCCGTCTTCAGTCACGCTGACAGCCCCGCCGGGATGCAGTTGCCAGCCGTCAAAGACCTGCGCTGCTTTCAGAATCCGGGTCATGTCGCGCTCCTTTCGCTGATGCGCTGTGCCATCCACAGCGCCCCGTCCAGCGCCGTGCCTTTCGGCGCAACATGGGTCAGATGCGCGCCGCCCTGCGCCACGATCCGCGCCAAAAGCGCTGGACCCAGCCCGCCGAGGCCCGCGACTGGCAGGCTGTCCGCGCCGCGTTGCAACTGCCGGATCGCAGCAAGCAGATAGGCGCAGCCCTGATCGAGAATGGCCCCGGCCACCGGGCAACCCGCGCGGTCCTGCGCCAGCACCAGCGGGGCGAGGGCTGCGTAATCAGCCGGGCGGGCGCGCGCAGCGAAGGCGATCAACTCCGAAAGGCCCGCGAACTCCTGCCAGATCGCCGCGACCAGCGGGCCATCCGGCGCGAGCCCGTCGCGCGCATGCAGCGCAGAGCGCAGCGCCTCGCGGCCCAACCAAGCGCCGGAGCCCTCATCCCCGAGGCTCAGCCCATAGCCGCCCAGCCGCTGCATCACCCCCGCGCGCTGACGCGCCAGCACCGAGCCTGTGCCAACGGCCATGACGATGCCATCGTCCCCTCCAAACGCCCCGGCCAGCGCGATGTCGATATCACCGCAAACCGTCACATCCGCGTAAGGCAGCGCTGCGCGCAGCCGCTCACCTGCCCCGGATTCGGTCGCCCCCGCCAGCCCCAGCACCATGCGCGGCGCGATCAGCTCCACCTCTGGCACCAGCGCGCGGGCCGCGTCCCGCGCAGCGGTCAGCAAGGCCGAGACCTCGCGCAGCGCGCCGTCAAAGTCACTCGCGAGATTGGCCGGGCCGCCTGTGAGCAGGGCGCTGCGTTCGCCTGTCTCGCAGAGCACTTGCGCCCGGCATCTTGTGCCACCACCATCGAGCCCGATGAAAATCCGCATCCCAGTCTCCTGTCGCGCTGTCATATCAAGCCGCTGCGAAACGAAAAGCCTTTTCGCAGGCGGGTCGCGCGCCAAGTGGAACTTCCGCTGGACAAAGGCGCATGATTTCAGTCTCTACTGCGCGCCAAGGACAGGAGGCCTCCGTGACCGAACAAGCCGACCCCCGCTACCGCGCGCTCGACCTCTGGGACAGCGAAACGGCCCTGCGCGCGATCTGGGAAAGCCAGATCGCAGCCGTGGCGGCGATCGGCCCCGCATTGCCCGTACTCGCAGAGGTGGTCGAGGCCGCAGTGCTGCGTCTGCGCGCGGGCGGGCGGCTAGTCTATGCGGGGGCAGGCACCTCGATCCGCATCGCCGTCCAGGACGGCACGGAACTGGGGCCGACCTTCAACTGGCCCGAGGCGCGCACGCATTATCTGATCGCGGGCGGGCCAGCAGCGCTCTCGCGCGGCATTGAGGGGGCCGAAGATGACACAGACGCGGCCCGCGCGCAGGTGGCGCAGGCAGGGATCGGCGCGCAGGATGTGGTGCTGGGTCTGGCTGCGAGCGGGCGCACGCCCTTCACCATCGCAGCGCTTAAGGCCGCGCGGGAACGGGGCGCGCTGACTGTGGGCATCGCCTGCAACTCTGGCGCGCGGCTCATGGCGGTGGCTGAGCATGGCGTGCTGGTCGAGACCGGCGCGGAAGTCGTTGCGGGCTCCACCCGGATGAAGGCGGGGACTGCGCAGAAGGTCGTGCTGAACATGATTTCGACGCAGATCATGGTGCGGCTGGGCCATGTCCATGACGGCTTGATGGTCGATATGCGGCCCCAGAACCAGAAGCTGCGCGGACGCGCGCGCGAGATGGTGATGCGGCTTGCGGATGTGCCCGCCGCGCAGGCCGAGCAAGCGCTTCAGGCATGCGATTGGCAAGTGAAACCAGCCGTGCTCGTGGCACTCGGGGCGCGTGCTGAACACGCGCAGGACATGCTCGCGCGTGAAGGCGGGATCTTGCGCCGGGCCATCGCGGCGATCCGCAGCGGATCATGACCACGCGCGGCGCGCGCGTAGCAGCATCCGCCGGGATAGCGCGGTCCACCGTGAGGGGCGCGCGCGCCCTGCATCTGGCGGCAGTGAAGGAACTGGCCCCGGCGATCTTGCGGTCAAACCCGCTTTGGGCGGCCACAAAGGTCGGGAACCCCCCCCCGGCTTCCGACGTCTTTATGAACACGCGATACAGCAATGTCTCTGCGCGCAACAGGCGCGCAGCTCACAGCGCGATGCGCAAGCGGCACACGCGCCTTGCGCGAAGCTTGCTCATGCGGCCTGACGTGCGTTCAACTTCGCGGGGTTGTAATTCAGCACCGGGGCGAGCCACCGTTCAACCTCGGCGACCTCCATCCCCTTGCGCTGCGCGTAGCTTTCGACCTGATCACGCTCGACTTTCGCCACGCCGAAATAATAGGCATCAGGGTGGCCGATATAGAGCCCCGAGACCGACGAGCCCGGCCACATCGCCATGCTCTCGGTCAGCGCAACCCCGGTCGTCGCTTCGGCATCGAGCAGTCGGAAGAGCGTCTCTTTTTCGGTGTGATCCGGCTGCGCAGGATAGCCCGGCGCAGGGCGAATCCCGCCATAGGGCTCGGCAACCAACGCCTCGGGGGTGAAACGCTCATCGGGCGCATAGCCCCAATGCTCTCGCCGCACGCGTTCATGCAGCAATTCGGCCATGGCTTCGGCGAAACGATCCGCCAGCGCCTTGACCATGATACTGCCGTAATTGTCATTCGCGCGCTCGAAGCGCTCCGCGATCTCGGCCTCTTCCGGCCCGGCGGTGACGACGAAACCACCCACGAAATCCGCGCCGCGCCCTTCGGGGGCCACGAAATCCGCGAGCGCCACATTCGGCCGCCCGGCCCGCTTGGGCACTTGCTGGCGCAGCGTGTGGAGCGTCGCAAGCTCGCGCGCGCGGCTCTCATCGGTGAAAAGCCGGATGTCGTCACCCACGGCATTCGCAGGCCAGAAACCCAGCACGGCGCGCGGTTTGAACCAGCGCTCCGCGATGATCTGGCCCAGCATCGCCTGCGCATCGTCAAACAGCGCCTGCGCCGCCGCGCCCTGCCGCTCATCGCTCAGGATCTTGGGATAGACGCCCTTGAATTCCCATGTCTGAAAGAATGGCGTCCAGTCGATATAGCGCGCGATCTCGGCCAGATCCCAGTCCTCGATCACCTTCGTGCCGGTAAAACGCGGCGCGGTGGGCGTGTAGCCGTCCCAATCGAGCTTGAGCGCATTGGCGCAGGCCGCTGCATAGCTCAGCCGTTGCTTGGCGCGCTCGGAGCGCTCATGACGCTCGGCCACCTCGACATATTCCGCGCGGATGCCCGCAACATAGCTGTCTTTCTGCGCATCGCTCAGGAGCGCACCCACGACGCCCACGGCGCGGCTGGCATCTGTGACATACACGGCCTGCCCACGCGTGTAACATGGCGCGATCTTCACCGCTGTATGCACCTTGGACGTCGTGGCGCCGCCGATCAGCAGCGGAATATCGAACCCCTCGCGCTGCATCTCCGAGGCCAGATGCACCATTTCATCCAGCGAGGGCGTGATCAGCCCTGACAGCCCGATGATATCGACCTTTTCCTCGCGCGCGACCTGTAGGATTTTCTGCGGCGGGACCATCACGCCCAGATCAATGATCTCGTAATTGTTGCAGGCCAGCACGACGCCCACGATATTCTTGCCGATATCATGCACATCGCCCTTCACCGTCGCCATCAGAACCTTGCCCGCCGTCTGCCGCCCCTCGCCCCCGTTCAGGCGCTTTTCTTCCTCCATGTAAGGCAGCAGCACTGCGACCGCCTGTTTCATCACGCGGGCGGATTTTACCACCTGCGGCAGGAACATCTTGCCCGCCCCGAACAGATCGCCCACCACATTCATCCCCGCCATCAACGGCCCTTCGATCACATCGAGCGGGCGGTTGGCCGCAAGGCGGGCTTCCTCGGTATCGGCCTCGATGAACTCGGTCAGACCATTGACCAGCGCATGTTCCAGCCGCTTCTCCACCGGCCAGTCGCGCCATGCCAGATCGCGGACTTTTTCCTCACGCGCCCCGCCCCGGAAGCGCTCGGCGATTTCCAGCAACCGCTCGGTACCATCCGGGCGGCGGTTGAGCACGACATCCTCGCAAGCCTCGCGCAGCTCTGCGTCGATCTGGTCATAGACCGCCAACTGGCCCGCATTGAGGATCCCCATATCCATCCCTGCCTGAATGGCATGATAGAGAAAGACCGCATGCATCGCCTCGCGCACGGGCTCATTGCCGCGAAAGCTGAACGAGAGGTTCGACACACCGCCCGAGACATGCGCATGCGGCAGGTTCTCGCGGATCC
>PXDM01000323.1 GCA_003565055.1 Paracoccaceae bacterium | reverse complement strand
GCCGCTGACGCGCTCGTTCCGGTTGTAGAGCCGGAAGGTTGTCAGGCTCGAGCCTCCCCGCGCGATCGCGCGCCGCCCCTGCGCCTCGAGCCAGTCCAGATCCGCGCCAATCCCATGCACAGCGCCGGGGTTCGCGATCAACAGGCTGTCGCGGTCATCTGCGGGCAGGCCGGGGGCTGGTCGATGCTCCTGGACGTAGCTGTTCGGCAGGGGCTCGTCGATCCATTTACTGAAGGGGTGTGTGTCGTCGCTGGCGCTGGTGCTGATCAGGAACGCGCGACCGGCGCGCTTGCCCAGACCGGACAAGAGCGCGTGCTCGAGCTCGTCGCCGCGATCCAGCGGCCAGTGACCGCGCTCATCGAGAATGGCCGTGGTCGGAGAGCCTCCGAGGGCGCTCTTCCCGTCGCTGGCGATGACGCGCAGCACATGCCCGCCGCCGTCGCCCTCGAATTCGATTTCAAGCCGTGGCGCGCGACGGTAGATCAGCCGCGCCCGCAGATAGATCGGCAGTGACGCTGCGAAGCCTGCC
The DNA here is from genome assembly GCA_003565055.1 of Paracoccaceae bacterium. GTDB lineage: Bacteria > Pseudomonadota > Alphaproteobacteria > Rhodobacterales > Rhodobacteraceae > Roseinatronobacter. The sequence continues at coordinate 2,618 of PXDM01000323.1, read as the reverse complement.
ACAAAATCCCAAATGATCCGGCCCTGATCGCGCGTCCGGGCCGCTGCGATGATCTCGCGCCGGGGCTGGCGGTCCCAGACGCCCAGCAGACTGCCCAGGGCGAGCCCTGCCGTGATCGCGCTCTTGCCGTTGCCCCGGCCAATGCTGAGAATAGCGGCGCTCGTGTCCGGGGCCAGCGCGCCTGCGATGAACTGGCGCTGGAACGGTGCAAGCGAAACAGGTTTCCCAGCGTTCGGGCCTTCGGGAATTGCCAAGCCATGCATGAAACGCATAGCAAGATCAGCCGGGGCCAGCTCCCCGGATTCCGCCGCCTGCGCGAAAAACGAAAAGGCTCTCCCCCGGTCTCGGGCTCGCGCCAGGGCGCTGGCATTGGCACCATTTTCTAAGAAAAGCTCGCGCTGTCCTGTCTCGATCTTCATTTCTCAAGCGCTCCGCTCGGTGCGGCGCAGGGCTGGGGTGGGGCAAGCCTCCCCCATCGGGGGGGAGGGTTTAAACCCTTTAGGGTTTAACCCCCCAAGCCCTGCGGGCGCTGGAATGTGTGTTTTGAAAGTCATTTCGGTGCGCTCCATTTGTTCAGGCAAGCCGGTATCGGTCGCGGAAATTCGCGTTGACAATCTGGGGTGCGTGGCCATCGCGCCCTGTTATGCCAGTCACTCAGTGTTGCAGCGTTTCGATGGACTCAATGCAGACGCCGGGCCGGGCTTTGCCTCGGGGGGCTTCGTGAGGGGCCGTCGTGCGGCCAAGTCACGGTTGATGCATCGTCGCGCCGCGCGACCGATTACAGCAGCTTGCGTTCCTCCTGTTTCACATCACAGACACAGCTGGTCACGGGGTCGCCGTCGCTGTCAGCGCCCAGCCCCACCGTTCGCAGATCAAAACCGACGCGCTCGCCCGTGGGGTAATCGCGTTGCTTGGTCGCGCGCGCCTCGCGGTTGCCTTCGTCGTCCCGCGTTAAGACGATCTCGGTATCAACCGCCGCCCGCAGGCTGGAATGACCTCTGGCGCCGCGTGCCGCGTCCTTCCCGCTATGGTGGATCAACATACAATGGGCGCCTGTCGCGGCCCTGACATAGTCAATGCTTTGCATCAGTTTCGCGATGTCGGGCGCGGCGTTCTCATCTGCGCCGCCCATCACGCGCGCGAGGGTGTCGAAAATGATCAGGCGATAGGGGCCCTGGACGGTTGCCAGATGCATCACCATTTCGGCGAGTTCGGGCGTGTCTGGCCTGCGTCCTGCCAGAGTTACCTGCCCCGGGAGGACCCAGAACCGGCCCTTGCGTGCGACCATGCGGTTCTGAAACATCGCGCCGCCCTCGGCCGCGACATAGAGCACTCCCCCCTGGTTCACGCGGTGCCCCGCCCAGGCGATGCCCTCGAAGACGTGATGCGCAAGATCGATCGCCCAGAAGGTCTTTCCGACATTCGCCTCGCCGTAAACGACACTGACCGCTCCCATGTCGAGCCAGTTCTTGACCACGTAGGGCCGGTCGAGCTGCGCGCGCAGATCGGTGCCGGGCGAGGCGCGATCGAGCAGAAGCTGCGCGCCCTTCGAGAGTCTGGGCTTCAGCGGTTGCACCTTTTCGAAAGGTTCGCTCATATCGCTACCCCCCGATAGCGGGCAAGCGCGCGCTGGAAAGCGTAGCTCTGCCCGGCCGTGCCGCGTGCCGCGTGCATCTTGCCGTCGTGGGGGCTTGCCCCGCTGAAGTCGAAATGTGTTAGAACCTGATCCTTTAACGCGTGCTGAATGTCGGGGGGGATCGCGGCTGGCTCATCGCCAAATCCCGCCACATACTCGACCACGACACGCGCCTTGTGCGGTGCGGTCTCGCCGAGAACAAGGACAGGACGCCTGCCTGTGATCAGATGCGCGTCGATCGGCTCGCCGTCTGCGGTGACCTGGACGTGCGAGGGGTCGCCGCGAACGAAACCCACCGGCAGCACAAGACGTTCGCCACCGGGCCAGCCTTGAAGGATGACTCGGATGGTCTGATCGATAAGAGCGATTTCTGCGGCGTCCTCGAACTCGCGCCCTGCGGCGGCGATCAGGGCGCTGATCTGCGGGTCGTCGTCATCGTGAACAACGCGCAGGTGATCTCTCGCTGCGGCGAGGGATACAGGCAAAACCGCAGGGCGGTCCAGGCGCTCGATCCGCATCATGTCGTTGCGCCCCGCGCCCACTTGATGAAGCTCGTGCGGGTCCGCTCGGGCATGGCAAGGAACAGATCCCGCAAGGCGCGCTTCTGGGACTGCCGCCAATTCTCAGGCTCGGCGCGCAAGGGCCGCTCGACGGTCGCCAAGCAGTGCGCCATAAGCTCAAACGCATCTTCAGGATCGGCCAAGGCAATCGCCTCGCACATCGCCCTGTAGCGGACGTGGCGCGCTGCCATTTCATAAAGATTCTGGTTGGAACCGGGCTGACTAAGCTCTTGATTTTGCTTCTGGGGGTCATTGGAACCCGCAAGCGCCGCAGTGTTGATTTCGCAGGATTGTCGCTCAACTCCCGGGATCGCCATCTTCAGGCGCCCTGCGCGGCTCAGCCCTTGCGCAGAACCTCCGCCAGCGCGCGCGCGAGCACCGGAACAGTCTGCGCATTGAGCCCGGCCATGTTCGTGCGCCCG
>PXDM01000081.1 GCA_003565055.1 Paracoccaceae bacterium | reverse complement strand
CGCCGATGTTGGGATTGACCTTGCGCAGCACCATGCCGATGGCCGTGGGCACCAGCAGCACCACCAGCACCTGCGCCACATTGCCCGCCGGAATGACGAATTCGGCGCCGATCCCCGCCAGACCGCTGTAGAAGGTCAGCAGGATCGGCACCATCACCACCGCCACCATGGTCGAGGCCGTGGTCATCATGATCGACAGCGCCAGCACGCCCTTCGAGAAATAGGCAAAGATATTCGAGGTCGTGCCCCCCGGCATGCAGGCAATCAGCAACAGCCCCACGATCAGCGCAGGTGGCAGGCCAAGACCAATCGCCAGCAGAAAGCCGATGAAGGGCATCACCGCAAACTGGCTCAGGAGCCCTACCAGAATCCCCTTGGGTTTGCGAAAGGCGATCAGAAAATCGCGCGGGGTCATGCTCGCGCCCATGCCGAGCATGATCACCATCATCATCACGCCCAGCAACGTGGTTTCGAGTTCCGTCAGCATCGCCTACACCCCTTCGCCAAATTCCGCGCGCAGTTCCGCCTTGAGATCCTTGCGCAGGATCTTCCCGATGGGGGATTTCGGCAGCTCATCACGGATCACCACGGATTTCGGCACCTTGTAGGCCGCGAGATATTTGCGGCAATGCGCGATCACATCGGATTTGGTAATCTCAATCGACACATCGGGGTTCTGGACGACATAGGCGCGCACGGCCTCGCCCGTACCCGCATCGGGCACGCCGATCACGGCGGCCTCCAGCACGGCGTCCATTTTCGACAGACAATCCTCGACCTCATTGGGATAGACATTGAAGCCCGAGACCAGCACCATGTCTTTCTTGCGATCCACGATGCGCAGGAAACCCGCCTCATCCATCACCGCGACATCACCCGTAAAGACCCAGCCATTCTGCAAGGTCTTGGCCGTCTCATCAGGCCGGTTCCAATAGCCGCGCATGACCTGCGGGCCCTTGACCAGCAACTCGCCGGGCTTGCCGGGATCGACCGGGGCCGCGTCATCATCCACAAGCGCCACATCCGTGCCCGGCACCGGCACCCCGATGGAGCCTGCGCGCACTGGCTGGTCAAGCGGGTTGAAACTGACCAGCGGCGCTGTCTCAGTCAGCCCGTAGCCTTCGGCGATGCGGGTGCCCGTCATCTCCTGCCAGCGCTCGGCCACCGCGCGGTGCAGGGCTGTTCCGCCCGCAATCGCGGCCTTGAGGTGCTTGGGCGGATAGGCCGCGAACCATTCCTCATTCATCAGCCCGTTAAAGAGCGTATTGACGCCCGTGATCCATGTGACCGGATAATTCTCCAGCGCGCGCTGGATATTCTGCACAGGCCGGGGCGACGGCACGAGGATATTGCGCGCGCCCAGATCGAAGAAAGTCATCAGATTGGCCGTGAAGGCGAAGATATGATAGAGCGGCAGGGCCGTGAGGATCACATCCTCGCCCGTCATGTGCCGCCCGCCCATCGCTTTTACCTGCGCAAGATTGGCGAGAATATTGCCATGGGTCAGCATCGCCGCCTTGGCCACGCCTGTCGTCCCGCCGGTATATTGCAGCAGCGCGAGATCCTCCGGGCCAAGCCGGTCCCAATCCGTGACCTGTGCGGCGTCTTGGCCAATTTTCAACGCCTCACGGATGCGCATCACGGGAACCTCCAGCGCGGGCACTGGCGGCAGGCTGCGGGTCCAGAGCTTCTGGACGCCGCGCACGATCATCTCGGGCAGGCGCGGGAAGAATTCCGGCACGCCCGCCAGCACGACATGGCGGATGCCGGTCTGGGGGATCACCTCGCCGAGCTTGTCTGTGAACATATCCGAGATCACCAGCACCTCTGCCCCGCTGTCGCGAAACTGGTGGATCATCTCGGAGGCCGTATAGAGCGGGTTGGTATTGACCAGAACGCAACCTGCCTTGAACACACCGAAAGCCGCGACAGGATAGGCCAGCCCATTGGGCAGTTGCACGGCCACACGCGCGCCCGGCGTCAGGCCGCAATGGTGGCGCAGATAGGCCGCGAAAGCGTCCGACATCTCCGCAAGCTGCCCGTATCGGAGCGAGCCATTCATGCCATTGGGCACAACACAGGTAAAGGCGCGGAGTTTGGCGTGGCGCTCTGTCGTTTCCGCGATGAGATGCGCGAGTGACGCATGCGCCAATTCGGGCAGCTCGGGCGCGATCTCTGCGCCATAGGACGCCCTCCACGGGCGTGGCTCAACTCCGGGCATTGTTACCTCCTCCCCGCGCTCCTTCACGGGTCATTGGGATGTATCATTCCCCAGCCGATGCCTTGCGACAAGCCCTGACGTCGCGCTTGGCTCTGAAATTACCTAACGTCGAATGCCTGTTCGGCGATCCGTGAGAGGGCCGCGACAGGCCGTGATTGCACAATCCGAGCGCCACGGATCGGGAATACACCCCTCGGGCAGGTTGCGCCGTGCGGTTTCGTAAGGTCAGCATGAGGACCACACGCAGAACATGAATGTTCTGGGGCGACATTCAGCCCATGGCGACGATGCTCTTGCCAGTCACCTGTGTGTTTTCACTGTTCTGTCTCTTCCAGCATGCCTGCGACACGCTCGATTTCGCGCACCAATTGCCTGACCGCAGATATGACGCCACTTCGTCCACCTCGAAGCGCAGATCACCGACCGCAGAGGCCATGGCGCTCGCGGCCTGCGCGCTGGGCACCGGGCTTTGGGGTGTGACCCAGCCCATCCGCGCGATCCCTCTCGACCCTACTGACCGGGCGGAGGTGATCTTGCGGATCGCGCGGACCAGACCGACATTCGGACGCCTCTGGGGTCCAGGCGCGCACAACAGGCATTTTCCCCTTGCGTCGGTAGGTTCAAGTCAGTATCGAGCCACCCACGGAGAGGTGCCGGAGTGGTCGAACGGGGCGGTCTCGAAAACCGTTGTCCCTTCACGGGGACCCAGGGTTCGAATCCCTGTCTCTCCGCCACTTGAATTTTCGGAAAAATATATTTTTGTGATATTATTCATAAGCTTCCGCCGAAAGATGCGCCTTGGCGGAGCACCGCCACCCTGAACTGCCACCCATTTCGCTACATAAGCCATGCTTGAGGGAGCGGGATGTCCATTCACAAACCCGGGGAAATCTGGGCGCTGAAGCGTCGGGTCCCGGCCCGGTACGCAGG
>PXDM01000093.1 GCA_003565055.1 Paracoccaceae bacterium | reverse complement strand
GTGGGATCTGGCGGGCCCAGTCATGGTAATTTGGCGGGTTCATGGCATTGATGATCAGGCTTGAGCCCCTAGCTGCAACGCTGGGATCATCGCCGCGACGAAACCGGCGCACGATCCAGCCCGCGGCTGAGAAAGAACCCGCGAAGGCACGGCCCGCATGGCCAGACGCGCCGAGGACAAGGACATCATGAGACATGTTTGCTCCTGTTTTCAGAGCACCCATGATGATGCATACAATAAAGAATAGGGATTGCAGAAATCTGTAGATCAGGCATTCATTGGTGAATGGGCATTCACGAATTTGACTGGAGCTTGTTGCAAAGCTTCCTGCGTATAGCGAGAGCAGGCTCGCTTTCTGCTGCTGCGCGCGCGCATGGCGGAAGCCAGCCAACGCTTGGCCGCCATCTGCGTGCGCTGGAAGCGGCCCTTGGTCAACCGTTGTTTGACCGCGTCCCGACAGGTCAGCGCCTGACGGAATTGGGCGTGCAGTTGCTTGCACATGCGCAGCAGATGGAAACAGCCGCAGCAAAGCTGGAACTGGTTGCTGCTGGGGCTGATGCCCGGCTGGAAGGGACTGTACGTATCACTGCATCGCGCGTGGTTGCGCAGTATCACTTACCGAAAGTCCTTGCTGATTTACGCGTGCAGGAACCGGGCATTCAGATTGATCTGATCGCATCCGACCTTCCCGACAATCTGCTATTCCGCGAGGCTGACATCGCGCTGCGCATGTTTCGCCCCGAAAGCGGTGATCTGACGGCCCAGAGAATCGCTGATCTATCTTTGGGGCTATATGCTGCGCGCAGTTATCTGGACCGTGTTGGCCGTCCCGACACGCCAAAGGACCTGATGGCGCTCGATTTCGTGGGCTACGATCAATCCGACATTATCCTTCGGCTGATGGCCGAGAACGGGTTTCAGGTGACGCGCGATTTCTTTGCGCTGCGTTGCGACGACCAGATCGTGAATTGGGCGCTGGTCTGCGCTGGCTGTGGGGTCGGGGGGTTTCAATCCGCCATCGCCGATCATGATCCGCGCGTCGAACGCATCGCTCCGTTTATCCAGTTGCCCAGATTGCCGGTCTGGTTGGTGGTGCCGCAAGCCTTGCGCCATGTTCCGCGCGTGGCCCGCGTGCGGCAGGCGCTTGCCAGTTGCTTGGCCAAGATTTGACGGGCCAAGCGCAGTGGCATGATGCCTTTGGCGCGGATCAGTGTTAAATGACCCCAATGACACCAGAGCCCCATCACGTTGTCGAACTTGGCCCCGCGTGCCTTGCGGGCGTGGAAACCATCACGGTCTCGTCACGACGCAGCTTTCCCCGCCATGCGCATGACCAGTTTGGCTTGGGGATCATGCGCGCGGGCGGACATCTGTCATGGTCCGAACGCGGTCAGGTCGAAGCTGGCAGCGGCGACGTGATCGCCGTCAGCCCGAACGAAATGCACGATGGTATGCCGGTCAGGGGGTATCGGGTCTGGCAGATGGTCTTTGTCGAGCCGCAGACCATTGCCCGGATGGTGGGGAGCCAAGCGGCAGTTCGGGAGCTTGGTTTTGCAGCCTGTGCTGCGCCAAGCCTGAAAGTCGAACTGGAGCATGCGCTCGCTGCGCTGCACGATGCCGATGCGCCCGCGGCGGAAGAGGCGCTGACGCTGCTTTTTTCAGAGGCGCTTCTGAAGGCATCCCCAATCGAAAAACGCAGCCCTTCCCAAGGAACCAAACGCGCCTTGGAACGCATTCGCGATCAACCGATGTTGCCGCCCTCACTCGACGAAGTTGCGCGACTGATGGGGATGCATCGCACAAATGCGCTGCGACGCTTTCGCAGTGAAATCGGAGCCACCCCGCATGCATATGCCATGCAGATACGCCTGCGCCTTGCCCGGCGCGCGATCACCGCAGGGACTAGTCTGGCCGATGTCGCGTCCGATCTGGGCTTTGCCGACCAAAGCCATTTGACCCGCGCCTTTGTGCGCCAGTTCGGCGTGCCGCCGGGACGCTACAGATCGGCCAATATCGTTCAAGACTGAAGGCTCGCACACGGGGTAGAAAACCCCATGCTGTTCTCATACCACTCCATATTCGGGCAGAAATTTCCCGAGCTTTTCACTGGTCTTGTCGTGATCCGGCAAGTGCCGGTGGCGCTTGATCTTGCCGACAAGAGCGCGGAGTTCCAACGTGCCGCCGCTGCGCGCCTGTCAAACGGACCCGAGGCCGAGATCCCCGCGATCCGCGCCTGGCGTGCGGGCTTCTCGAAGATGGGTCTGAAGCCGACCCAGTATCGCTGCGCCTCTGAGGCGCTGCTGCGCCGGTTGCGCAAGGACGGGACTTTGCCACGGCTTCATCCGGTAGTGGACATCTGCAATGCCGTGTCGGTCGCTTATGCGGTTCCTGTCGCGGCCTTTGAGCTGGATCGCATCGCAGGTAATCTGACAGTGCGTCCCGCAACCGGTCATGAGACCTACCTGACCTTTAGCGGAAGCATCGAGCAGCCAGAGCCTGACGAGATCATCTTTGCCGACGATGCGGACGCTGCCCATGCCCGCCGCTGGACGAACCGTCAGAGCGCGGCCTCGGCTGTCTCACCGCAGACGCGCGCGGCGCTTCTGGTGATCGAGGGGCTTCATGACTCGGCTGAACGTGATGTGCTGGCGGCGCGGGACAGTCTGGCGGCTGTTTTTCGTGATGTAACCGAAAGTGTGCAGACCGGATCTCTGCGTGGCGGCGCAGGACATTTCGAGGTGTAAGGAGACGTGAATTGAGTTGGGAATTTCTGGTGACAGCGCTGGTGATCGTCCTGATCCCGGGAACGGGTGTCGTTTATACGCTTGCTGTCGCAATAGGGCAGGGGCTGCGGCCAAGTCTTGTCGCGGCTTTCGGATGCACGCTCGGGATCGTGCCGCATCTGGTAGTTTCCATTCTGGGGCTTGCTGCGCTGCTCCACACCAGCGCGGTCGCGTTTCAGACGGTGAAAATCGCCGGTGTGGCCTATCTGTTGTGGATGGCATGGAGTGTTTGGCGCGGTAGCGGCGCGCTCACTGTTGACGGCCGCACTGCGCATGTCTCGAATGCCATGTTGGTCCGGGACGGCGTGCTCTTGAACGTCCTCAATCCCAAGCTGTCGGTATTCTTCCTCGCTTTCTTGCCGCAATTTGTGGCGGTGGATGCAG
>PXDM01000358.1 GCA_003565055.1 Paracoccaceae bacterium | reverse complement strand
GTGGTGTTTTGACCCGCCCGCAGAGAGCATCTCGAAATACTTGTCCTGAAATCCCTCTGGCGCAGCCTCATAGGCCGCATAAAGCGCATTCACCAGACCGTCGCCAAATGCATAGGCATAGACATAAAAGGGCGAATGCACGAAATGCGGGATATAGGCCCAGAAGGTCTCATACCCGTCCATATAGCGAAACACCGGACCGAGGCTTTCGGCCTGCACGGACATCCACAGCGCATTGATATCCTCCGGCGTCAGTTCACCCTCGCGCCGCGCGGCGTGCAATTTGCACTCGAAATCGTAGAACGCGATCTGGCGCACGACCGTGTTGATCATGTCCTCGACCTTGCCCGCCAGCAACACCTTGCGTTCTTCGATGCTCTTGGCATTGGCGAGCATCTTGCGGAAGGTCAGCATCTCGCCAAAGACCGACGCGGTTTCGGCCAGCGTAAGCGGAGTTGACGACAAGAGCTCCCCCTGCCCGGCGGCGAGACGCTGGTGGACGCCATGCCCCAGCTCATGCGCCAATGTCATCACATCGCGCGGCTTGCCGAGATAGTTCAGCATGACGAAAGGATGTGCGTCTGTCACGGTCGGATGCGCGAATGCGCCCGGTGCCTTGCCCGGTTTGACGGCCGCATCGGTCCACCCTTGGGTGAAAAACGGCTCCGCCAATTCCGCAAGTTCTGGTGAGAAGCCTGCATAAGCCTCTGTCACGGTCGCGCGCGCTTCGTCCCAGCTGATCTTGCGCGGGGTCTCCATGGGCAGCGGTGCGTTGCGGTCCCAGACCTCCAAGGTCTCCAGCCCCAGCCATTTCGCCTTGAGCGCATAATAGCGATGCGAGAGGCGCGGATAGGCGGCGACGACAGCATTGCGCAATGCCTCGACGACTTCAGGCTCGACATGGTTCGAGAGGTGACGCCCTGTCTGCGGTGTCGGCATCTTGCGCCAGCGGTCCTCCACCTCTTTTTCTTTCGCCAGCGTGTTATGAACACGCGCGAAGAGTTTGATATTCTTTCCAAACACCTCCGCCAAGGCCCGCGCGCCCGCTTCGCGCTTCGCGCGGTCCGGGTCGGTCAGCAAGTTCAGCGTGGCTTCCAACCCGAGCGGCTCGGCCTCCCCCTCAACCTCGAATTCCAGCCCGGCCATCGTCTCATCAAACAGACGATTCCATGCAGAAGCGCCGACAACGGATTGATCGTGAAGAAATTTCTCCAACTCATCCGAGAGCTGATAGGGCCGCATTGCCCGCATGCGATCAAATACAGGGCGATAGCGCGCCAATTCGGCATCGGCGTCAAACAGCGCATCGAAAGCGGCATCATCAATGCGGTTCAACTCAAGCGAGAAAAACACAAGCGGGGTCGTGGCATTGGTTACGCGGTCCTGCGCATCCGACATGAATTTCGCGCGCTCGGGGTCAATGGTGTTCTGATAATAGCGCAACCCCGCATAGGACATGAGCCGTCCGGCAATGAGGTCGATCTTTTCATAGCGCTGCACGCATTCCAGCATCGCGCCCGCATCGAGCTGCGCGAGCTTCCCCTCATAAGCCTCAGCAAAAGCGCTACATTCGCTCACAAGCCAATCAAAATCGCTCGCGAGTTCGGGCGCATCGGGCGCGGAATAGAGCGCGCTGAAATCCCATTCCGGCAGGTTGCCGAATTCAGTCTCGATGCTCGATTGCTGGTCTAGGGCCATGTGGCTACCTCCTGTTGCTTCCCTGACAGTTAGGCTGCGCGGGCCCGGCCCGCAAGGTGTCACGGCGCGCTGATCTGCCCACCGCCAACCGCCGCCGCAACGCCGGTCGTGCCCGGACAGGAGGTCGGCAGACCACGCGCCACGCGCATCGCGAGATAAGCGAAGGCTTGGGCTTCGATCATGTCGCCGTCGAGCCCCACCGCCTCAATCGGTGCGACCGGCGCAGGCAGATGCGCGCCAAGCCGCGCCATCAGGTCGCGATTATGCCGCCCACCGCCACAGACCAGCACCTGCGCGGGCGGCTCCGGCAGATGGTCGAACCCCGCACCGACCGAGGCCGCAACCGATTCGCTGAGCGTGGCCAGCGCATCATTGTCGGCGAGATGCGCCACTCGCGCCCCGAGCCCCGGAAAATCGCGGTCGAGCGACTTGGGCGGCAGGCGCAGAAAATACCCCTCGCGCAGAAAATCCCGCACGATCCCAAGATCCGGCACCCCAGAGGCCGCGCGCGCCCCGCCCTCGTCACGCGTCAGGCCAAGGCGCGTATGGCATAGATCATCCATCGGTGCATTGGCTGGCCCCGTGTCAAAAGCCAGCAGCGCCCCATCGCTCTCGGGCGCATCATGGCGCGGGTCAACCCATGTCAGATTGCCAACGCCCCCGAGATTGAGGAAGACCAGCGGCGCATCTGCGCCGATATGGCGCGCGAGCGCGAAGTGGTAGAAGGGCGCCAGTGGCGCGCCCTGCCCGCCTAGCCGCACATCCGCGCTGCGAAAATCCCAGACGACAGGCAGGCCCGCGACCAGCGCCAGCACATCGCCCGCGCCCGCCTGATGCGTGCCGCGCCTCTGCGGCTCATGGGCGAGGGTCTGGCCGTGAAAGCCGATCATCTCGACCCCATTGAATCGCGCGATGATCTCGGCATGGGCGGTCTCGACAATCTCGGCGGCCTCTTCAACCCCCGTGTCACCGGGCCAGAGCCCCATCGCCGCACGCAAGATCGCGCGCTCGGCATCCGTGTAGGGGCGGAACGCTGTCGGGCCGAAAGCCGTGATGCGCGCGCCATCCGTGTCGATCACGGCCGCATCCACCCCGTCGAAGGACGTGCCTGACATCAATCCAAGCACGCGCTTTATCTCGCCTTTCAACATGGGCTTTCCCTTGCACCCTGACCCCGATATAGATCGCCCCATTCTGCTAGCCGGGACAAGCGAAAATGACTTACACGCCGAAATCGGATTTCATCAGTGTGATGCAAGAGCGCGGCTTTCTCGCCGATTGCACTGACTTGCAGGGCCTTGACGAGGCGCTAATCACTGGCGTGGTCCCGGCCTATATCGGCTATGATGCGACCGCAAAATCGCTGCATGTGGGGCATTTGCTGAACATCATGGTGCTGCGCTGGCTGCAAAAGACCGGCCACAAGCCCATTACGCTCATGGGCGGCGGCACGACCAAGGTGGGCGATCCCAG
>PXDM01000190.1 GCA_003565055.1 Paracoccaceae bacterium | reverse complement strand
TGTCACCACACCAACCTATCTTCTGGGCACAGCGCGGCGTCTTCTGCCGACGCGGGCGCTTGACTGGCTTCTTGCCAAATTCTGACTGTTGCGAAAATAACGGTCGCATTCAGCGCCAAGACCGCTAAGTTACGCTCGTGTCAAAACCATAAGGATCGTCCATGCTGTCTGACCCGCTTTTCCTGCTCGCCGTTGCGGCTGCGTTGGGGGTGCTCGTGATCCTCGCGATTGGCATTGGCGGCTTCGCACGCGGTGGCGAGTTCAACCGCAAGAACGGCAATCGTATGATGCGCTGGCGGCTCTATGCACAATTCGGCGCAGTCGTGCTGATCATGGTTTTCGTATATTTCCGGCAAAAAGGGGCCTGAGATGGTCGTTCTGAACAAGATCTACACCCGCACCGGCGATGCGGGCGACACGGCACTTGGCAATGGTGCGCGCGTGGCCAAGCACAGCCAGCGCGTGACGGCCTATGGCACTGTCGACGAGTTGAACGCGACAATCGGGCTTGCGCGGCTGCATGCCTCGGGCGAGATGGAAGCCTCTTTCGCGCGCATCCAGAATGACCTCTTCGATCTGGGCGCAGATCTCTGCCGCCCCGAAATGGAGCGCGACCACGAGGCCGAATACACGCCCCTGCGCATCGTGCCTGCGCAGGTCGACCGGCTGGAAGCCGAGATCGACGCGATGAATGCCAAGCTGCAACCGCTGCGCAGCTTCATCCTGCCCGGCGGCTCCGCGCTCGCTGCGCATCTGCATCTGTGCCGCACTGTCGCGCGCCGGGCCGAGCGTGAGACTGTGGCTCTGACCGCGATCGAGGGCGTGAACGAATCGGCCGTGAAATACCTCAACCGCCTCTCGGACTGGTTCTTCGTGGCAGGGCGCATCGCCAATGACGACGGTGCCAATGACATTCTCTGGGTCCCCGGCGCGAACCGTTAGCGCAGCCATAAGCTGAGACGCGACGTCGCAGACCCCGGAAATGTCGATTTTCCGCTGTTTTCCGGGCGGTGGCCTCGCTAAACATGTAACAAGAAAGTCAGTAAGGGAGAGACACGCTGATGAAGGTACTCGTGCCTGTGAAGCGCGTGATCGACTATAACGTGAAGGTCCGCGTCAAGGCGGATGGCAGCGGCGTCGATCTGGCGAATGTGAAGATGTCGATGAATCCATTTGACGAGATCGCGGTCGAAGAAGCGATCCGGCTCAAGGAAGCGGGCGTTGTCTCCGAGATCGTCGCTGTGTCGATTGGGGTGAAGCAGTCTCAGGAAACCCTGCGCACAGCGCTGGCGATGGGCGCGGATCGTGCGATCCTGATTGTCGCCGCTGATGACGTGCATTCGGACATCGAACCGCTTGCTGTGGCGAAACTGCTCAAGGCCGTGATCGACGAAGAAGCCCCGCAACTGGTGCTTTGCGGCAAACAGGCCATCGACAATGACATGAATGCCACGGGTCAGATGCTCGCGGCACTGACCGGCTGGGCACAAGCGACTTTCGCGTCCGAGGTCAAGATCGACGGCGAGCAGGCCACGGTGACGCGCGAAGTCGATGGGGGCTTGCAGACGATCAAGGTCAAGCTGCCCGCGATCATCTCGGTGGATCTGCGTCTCAATGAGCCGCGCTATGCGTCGCTGCCGAATATCATGAAAGCGAAGAAAAAGCCGCTCGACGAGAAAACGGCGGCGGATTACGGCGTCGATGTGAGCCCGCGCCTGAGCGTGGTGAAGACATCCGAGCCAGCCGCGCGCGCCGCCGGGGTCAAAGTTGCATCAGTCGATGAGCTGGTTGCGAAACTCAAAGATGAAGCGGGGGTGATCTGATGGCGGTTCTTCTTCTGGCAGAGGTCACTGACGGCACGCTGAACATGGATGCGACCTCGAAAGCTGTGACAGCGGCGACGAAACTGGGTGATGTGACTGTGCTCTGCGCAGGCGCGTCAGCGGCAGATGCGGCGGCGGAAGCGGCAAAGATCACCGGCGTGGCCAAAGTGCTCTGCGCCGAAGACGCGTCGCTGAGCCATCGCCTCGCAGAGCCCACCGCCGCGCTGATCGTGTCGCTTGCGGGCGATTACAGCCATATCGTGGCCCCCTCGACCACCGATGCCAAGAACATCCTGCCCCGCGTCGCGGCGCTGCTGGATGTGATGGTAATCTCGGATGTGACGGGCGTTGTCGATGCCGACACGTTCGAGCGCCCGATCTATGCGGGCAACGCGATCCAGACAGTGAAATCGGGCGATGCCACCAAGGTCATGACGATCCGCACCTCGACCTTTGACGCTGCGGCTCAGGACGGGTCTGCGAGCGTCGAGACGATTTCTGCAGCCGAGAACCCGGCATTGTCGGAATGGGTCGAGGACAAGGTCGCGGAAACCGACCGGCCCGAACTGACTTCTGCGAAAGTCGTTGTGTCAGGCGGGCGTGGGGTTGGCTCGGAGGATGATTTCAAGATCATCGAAGGGCTGGCCGACAAGCTCAGCGCTGCTGTGGGCGCGTCACGCGCGGCGGTTGATTCGGGCTATGCGCCGAATGACTGGCAAGTGGGCCAGACGGGCAAGGTCGTGGCGCCCGATCTCTACATTGCTGTGGGGATTTCCGGCGCAATCCAGCACCTTGCGGGGATGAAGGACTCGAAAGTCATCGTCGCCATCAATAAGGACGAAGAAGCGCCGATCTTCCAGGTGGCCGATTACGGACTGGTGGGCGATCTCTTCACGCTGGTGCCGGAACTGACCGAAAAGCTCTGATCGGCACGCTATGAAATGCTCGGGCCGCTCCAATCGGGGCGGCCTTTTGCATTGGTCGCGATGGACAGCCCGCCCGATGCGCCAGCATCGGGCAGCGCCCGCGAAGCGTGCAGGGGCGGGTGGGTGGGGCACGCTGAGCGGGCGCTTACACCGCAGCGCCGAAGCGCGCACGCCAGCTTGGCAGCAGATCACCGGGCAGCGACCGCGCCTCATAGACCCCGCGCGCAATGGCGCGGCTCAGACAAGTCGCGGCGGCATGCCCGACCTCAAGCAGCCCCAGCGCATCCAGCTCTGCCCCTGCCCCGGTCGAGACTGCGAAGACCAAGTCGCCATCGAAGGGCGTATGCGCGGGCAGGATCGCGCGCGCGATCCCGTCATGCGCTGCAATCGCCACCCGCGTCAATTGCGCCTGCGTCAGCGCGGCATC
>PXDM01000074.1 GCA_003565055.1 Paracoccaceae bacterium | reverse complement strand
GGTACCATTGGGCAAGCAGTTTCGCGCGAGATCTTCAAGCGCAATCCGCGCGCCCTCCACGTCGTCGATATCTCCGAAAACAACATGGTCGAGCTGGTACGCGATATCCGCAGCACGCTGGGCTATATCGACGGGGATTTTCGCACCTTTGCTATCGACTGCGCCTCGCCCTCCTTCAGTGCGCTGATGAACTGGTCAGGGGGGTATGACTACGTCCTCAACCTCTCGGCCCTCAAGCATGTGCGCAGCGAGAAGGACCCCTTCACCCTGATGCGCATGGTCGAGGTCAACATTCTCAACACGCTTTCCACACTCGCTGCCGCCCGCAGCCACGGGGCGCAGAAGTATTTCTGCGTCTCGACCGACAAGGCCGCCAACCCGGCCAACATGATGGGCGCCAGCAAGCGCATCATGGAGATGTTCCTGATGCGCGAGAGCGAAACGCTGCCGGTCTCCACCGCCCGTTTCGCCAATGTCGCGTTTTCCGATGGGTCGTTGCTTCACGGGTTCAACCAGCGGTTCATGAAGCGTCAGCCGATCTCGGCGCCACACGATGTGCGGCGGTATTTCGTCACCCCGCAGGAATCGGGTGAGCTGTGCCTGATGTCCTGCCTGCTAGGCGAAAACCGCGACATCTTCTTCCCCAAGCTCAGCGAAGACCTGCATCTGATCACTTTCGCCGAGATCGCCGAGCGCTTCGTGCGTTCCATGGACTATGAGCCCCATCTGTGCGACAGCGAGGAGGAGGCCCGCGCCGTGGCCGAAACACAGATCGCGGCCGGCCGCTGGCCCTGCTATTTCTTCGACTCCGACACAACGGGCGAGAAGCCCTTCGAGGAATTCTACATGGCGCACGAGGCGGTGGACATGGACCGTTTCAACTCCATCGGCGTCGTGCGCAACGATCTGGGCTTTGACCCCGCGCAGCTCGATGGCTTCGTTGAGCAGATCAACACGATGCGCGCGCGCGGCCGGTGGGAGCGGAGCGAGCTGGTGGCGCTTTTCCACGACATGCTGCCCGATTTCGCGCATGCGGAGACCGGCAAGTTTCTCGACGACAGGATGTAAGCCCATGCGCGCCCTCGATCTCACCCGCCTTGCCGATATCGTTTTCTCGGCGGTCTTCATCCTGCTGGTCCTGCCTGTCTGGATCATCGTGATCCCGCTTCTGCGCTTCACCGGGGAGGGTGAGGTGTTCTACCGCCAGCCGCGTGTGGGACAGGGTGGCAAGCATTTCGATCTCCTGAAATTCGCCACCATGCTGAAGGACAGCCCAAATATTGGGACCGGCGACCTGACGTTGCACAACGACCCGCGCGTGCTGCCAATGGGGCGGTTCCTGCGCAAGACCAAGATTAACGAGCTGCCGCAGCTGTTGAACGTGCTCAGGGGCGACATGAGCATCGCAGGTCCCCGCCCGCAGACGCCGCGCATCTTTGCGCTCTACCCCGAGGATATCCAGAAGGACCTGGTGCGCATGCGCCCGGGCCTTTCCGGCGTGGGCGCGATCCTTTTTCGCGGCGAGGAACGCATGACCCGCTCAGCAGAAAACCCCGCCGAGTTCTATGCCGACGTGATCAAGCCCTACAAGGGCAAGGTCGAGCTCTGGTATTTGCACAACCAGTCGATCGCCGCGTATCTCAAGGTGATCTTCGTGACGATTTGGGTGATCCTGTTCCCGCAGAGCGGGCTGCCCTGGCGCGCTTTTCCGGGGCTTCCCAAACCTCCGACCCAGCTGGCTCCATTCTGGAGTCGGTAGAGCCCGATTTTCCTGAGGTAGCGTGTGCCGAGCCGACCGTTTCTGTGATGAGCGTGAATCCATAACGCACAGTACATGCGGCGCTTTTGGTGGCGAGCGTGTCGCAGGGGCGGAATGTATATAATGTGAGTTTGCACGCTATCATCGATGCACACTGCGCTCCTGAGCGCGCTGCAATCTGTGCGGTCCTGCCCGCCTCGGTGTGCTGGTCCTCAATCAACACCAGCGAGAGCTACCTTCATGAACACCGACTTCCCGCGCAGACGTATGGAACAAAAGGTGATCAACGCCTGCATCTCCGCTTTGGTGTGCGGTATCGCAGGGTGACACGACACACCAGCCTGTCCCCCGCTCCTGATCATGCGCATCCGCACCACGGCTCCGCGCAATAGCGGGTCATTCGCGACCGCCCGCCGTGTGAGCCGTGCCCCGGGTCGCCGCGTCCCGCAATGCGGCGCGCTCGTCCAGACGCCGCGCGATGCGCCGCCGCACGGCAGCGCGGATCTCGCGCTTGACGGTCGTGTCGCTGAGGCAAGCTGCGCGCCCAAGGGCTGAAAAGCCGCATCCACCGCAAGGGCAAACGCAAGCCGCTAACCAGGCAGGGCAAGAGCAGCAACCGGACCAAATCCGCCGTGCGCGCCCGGGTCGAACATGTCTTTGGTGCGCAGGCCAACGACATGGGCGGGACGCTGGTGCGCACCATCGGTATCGCGCGCGCAAAGGCCAAGATCGGGATGAAGAACCTTGCCTTCAATATGCGCCGCCTTGCCCAGTTGCGCCGCATCAACCCGTGCCCGGTCTAACTTTGGGCGCGGACGTCAGGTCAAAGGGGCCGAAACTCGCCATGGCCAGCCGGAACGGTCGCTGACTATGCTGCCAAACAGCCCGGGAGGCCTCTGCCTTCAGGCTTCAGCGCCCCAAGCCAGTCCTGACAGACAAAAAATTGAGGTGCCCTGCAGCAGATGATCGTAATCGCCCGCCATGGCATCGTCCACGAAGGCGGCGATCTCTTCGTCGGAGAGCCCTGCGTCCCGTGCTGCCTCTCGACAGTGACCGAGAACGGTGAAGGCGTTGCCGTCCTCGCCTGCAAGCGTGACGGTAATGTCGGGGTATTTCGGGGTCATTACGTGCGGCTCCATCGACGCGGCACCACCACATCAGGCGTGGCCGGCAAGCGTAGTCCAGTCGAGAGTCAGCGGCTGGCGCGCGGGGATCGGCAGGCCCGCGCCTGATCGCGCAGGACGGCGTAGTCGGCGAGCCAGCCCGGGATCAACGCCCCCTCGGGCAGCGCGGCGACTTCCTCGGCCACACGCGCCTGCTCAGCCTGACTGTACGTCACCACGGGCGGGCAGGCGCTGAGTGGGGCGTCAGAACTCACCCCTGTGCAGGCGGTCAAGAAGATCGTCGCGGCTGCGAGG
>PXDM01000248.1 GCA_003565055.1 Paracoccaceae bacterium | reverse complement strand
TTTCGCGATCCCGCCCGCCAATGTCGCGCAGATCCTTGTCGTGCTTCTGGTGCCGACGCTTCTGGGCATGGTGCTGCGCAAGCTCAATCCCAATATCGGGGCGACCATCGAGCTGATCGGCTCTTTCATGGGCGTCGTGGTGATCCTGTTCCTGATCGCAAGCTGGGTGCCGCGGAATTATCAGCTTTTGCTGGACACAGGCCCCGCGATCTATGGCGCGACCATCGGCATCGGTCTGATCGGCATGCTTTTCGGCTATTGGGTGGCGCGCGGGCTGAGGCAGGACAGCAACCGGGCGCGCACGATCAGTCTGGAAACCGGCATCCAGAACGGTCCGCTGGCCGTGCTGGTCATAACGCTGAGCTTTTCCGCCGCCATGCAGCAAGAGGTCTTGCTGATCCCGATCCTCTATTCGCTGTTTATCGTGCTTACATCGACCGCGATCACGCTCTGGTATCGCCGCAACGCCACGCGCGAGGCTTTGGCGCGCGATGCGGCCAAGCTGGGGGGATGAGCGGCCTGCATCCGCCATAAGCTGCGTTGCAAGCCGGGTCGCAAGTCGCTAACAGGGCCGCCAGATATTTCTCAGACGGAGCCCTTGCCATGACATCCCCCTTGCGCCTCGGAATTGCGGGTCTTGGCACTGTCGGCACGGGTCTGGTGCGCATCGTGCAGACAAATGGCGAGATGATCGCCCGTCGCGCCGGGCGCGCGGTCGAAATCGTGGCCGTCTCGGCGCGCTCGCGCAGTCGCAATCGCGGTGTCGATATTTCCCCCTATGACTGGGAAGATGATCCTGTCGCGCTCGCACGCCGCGCGGATGTTGATCTGGTGGTGGAGCTGATGGGCGGCGAGAATGGCCCGGCCAAGGCACTGACCGACGCGGCCATTGCCGCTGGCAAGCATGTCGTCACCGCCAACAAGGCCCTGCTCGCGATCCACGGACAGGCGCTCGCCGAAGCGGCCGAGGCGCAAAATGTCGCGCTGCGTTTCGAGGCGGCGGTCGCAGGCGGCATCCCGGTGATCAAGGCGCTGAGCGAGGGACTTGCGGGCAATCGCATCACCCGGATCAAGGGCGTGATGAACGGCACCTGCAATTACATCCTGACGCGCATGGAGGATGCGGGCCTGCCCTATGAGACCGTGTTCGAGGAAGCCAATCAACTTGGCTATCTCGAAGCCGACCCCACGCTTGATGTGGGCGGAATTGATGCGGCGCATAAACTCACGCTTCTCAGCGCCATTGCCTTCGGCACGCGCCCGGATTTCGACGCGATCAGCCTCGAAGGGATCGAGCGTATTTCCATCGAGGATATTCGCGCCGCCGCCGATCTGGGGCTGCGCATCAAGCTTCTGGGTGTGGCGCAAATGTCGGGCCGGGGGCTGGAGCAGTCGATGACGCCGTGCCTTGTGCCCGCCGACAGTCCGCTGGGCCAACTCAAGGGCGGTACGAATATGGTGGTGATCGAAGGCGACGCCATCGAGCAGGTCATCCTGCGCGGCCCCGGCGCGGGCGAAGGCCCGACGGCGAGCGCGGTCATCGGGGATGTGATCGACATTGCGCGCGGCTTTCGCATGCCGGTCTTCGGCCAGCCCGCCGCCACGCTGGAGCTGGCCGCTTCGGCCAAGGCGATGGGCTCGAAACCGTGGTATCTGCGCATGGGGCTGCTGGACAAGCCCGGCGCGCTGGCCAAGGTCGCCGAAGCGCTGGGCAATGCCGGGGTCTCGATCAACCGGATGCGCCAATACGGCCATCAGGACACGCGCGCGCCGGTGCTGATCATCACGCACAAGACCACGCGCGACGCCATCGACCATGCCGTTGCGCTCTCGGTCAAGACAGGCGTCGTGTTGGGCGATCCGGTCGCCATGGCCATCGAAGAGGACTGACCACGCGCCGCGCCGGGTCTCGCGTTTGCGCTGACATCAGGAACTCTGCCTTGTGCCACCTGCCCCGGAGCCGCTAGAAGCAGGGCATATTCAGGATAAAGGGACAGACCATGACCATCGCGCCGCCGGAATTTCATGATCGCATGCTCTCGCTCGGTCTCGCCCGTGTGACCGAGGCCGCAGCGCTCGCCTCCGCCAAGCTGATCGGGCGCGGGGATGAGAAAGCCGCCGATCAGGCCGCCGTCGATGCGATGCGCCGTCAGCTCAACATGCTCGACATTCAGGGCTGCGTCGTCATCGGCGAAGGCGAGCGCGATGAAGCGCCCATGCTCTATATCGGCGAAGAGGTCGGCACCGGGAACGGCCCTGCGGTCGATATCGCGCTCGATCCGCTCGAAGGCACGACGCTGACCGCCAAGGACTTCCCCAACGCGCTGACTGTCATCGCCATGGCCCCGCGCGGCACGATGTTGCATGCGCCCGATGTCTACATGGACAAGCTCGCCATCGGTCCCGGTTTCGCGCCCGGCACCGTGACCATGGAGATGAGCCCCGCCGAGCGCGTCCGCGCGCTGGCCAAGGCCAAGGGCTGCGCGCCCGAAGACATCTCCGTCTGCGTGCTGGAGCGCCCCCGCCATGAGGACATGATCGCCGATCTGCGCTCGACCGGGGCGGCGATCCGGCTCATCATGGATGGTGATGTGGCCGGTGTCATCCATTGCGCCGAGCCGGAACTGACGGGCATCGACATGTATATGGGCTCTGGCGGCGCGCCCGAAGGCGTGTTGGCAGCAGCGGCGCTGAAATGCATGGGCGGGCAGATGCTGGGCAAACTGATGTTCCGCAATGACGACGAGATCGGTCGCGCCCGCCGCGCCGGGATCGACGATCTGGAGAAGGTCTATACCCGCGATGAAATGGTCACGGGCGATGTGGTTTTCGCCGCCACTGGCGTCACTGACGGCTCCATTGTGCGCGGCATCAAGACCGAGCCGGGCTGGGTCACGATGGACACGCTGATCATGCGTTCCAAGACTGGATCGGTGCGGCGGATCAAATATCGCACGCCTGTCTGATCCAGCGGCACATCTGCCCGAAACACTGACAAGAGTATGGCTGGCAAGATGACGACAGGCTTGTTGCTGATTGATTTTCAGGCGGGGTTTCATGCGCCTGTCTGGGGCGCGCGCAACAATCCTGATGCCGAGACCCATGCCGCGCGTCTGCTGGACGCCTGGCGGGGGCGTGGTGCGCTCATTGTGCATGTGCGTCATCTCAGTCGCCAACCCGGCAGCCCGCTGACCGGGGATGGCACAGCCTGGCTCGACGGGCTGGCGCCACAGGCGGGTGAAGCCGTGTTTGAAAAGCACGTCAATTCAGCCTTTATCGGCACCGGGCTAGAGGCGCATTTGCGGGAGGCCGGGATCGGGGCGCTGGTCGTGGCGGGGCTGACGACGCCGCATTGCGTCTCCACATCCTGCCGGATGGCCGCCAATCTGGGCTTTGACGTGATCCTCGCGCATGAGGCCTGCGCGGCCTTTGACACAAGCGCGAATACCAGTTGGCAAGCGGATGCAGGGATAGTCGTCTCCGCGCAACAGGCGCATGACATGGCTGTGTCGCATCTGCACGGGGAGTTTCTGCAGGCCCGCGCGACGGCGCAGATCCTCGCAGCATGAGCGACGCACCGGCTTTTCTGGGGGTCGAAGCCTCCGTCCTAGGGCGGCGCTGGATCGGACCCGATGTCGCCCGCACCCGCGCTGCCGAGGCAATCGGGCAAGCGACGCGCTTGCCCCCTGCCGTCTGTTCGGTCCTCGCGCGTGCCGGTGTCGCGCCGCAAGACGCGCAGTCCTATCTTGCGCCTGCCTTGCGCGACCTGCTGCCCGACCCGCGCAGCCTTCGCGACATGGAACCGGCCAGCGCGCGCTTTCTGCAAGCCGTGCAGCAGCGCGAGAAGATCGCGATCTTTGCCGATTACGATGTCGATGGCGGGGCCTCGGCGGCGCTGCTGATCTGCTGGTTGCGCGCGATGGGCTGTCAGGCGACGCTCTATATTCCCGACCGCATCGACGAAGGTTACGGGCCAAATGCGCCTGCGATGGCGGCACTGGCCGCTGCGCATGATCTGATCCTCTGCGTCGATTGCGGCACGCTCAGCCACGCGCCGATTGACGCGGCCCGGGGCGCGGATGTGATCGTGCTCGACCACCATCTGGGCGAAGAGACCCTGCCGCCCGCGCTCGCAGTCGTGAATCCCAATCGGCAGGATGAAACCGGCGATCTCGCGCATCTCTGTGCGGCGGGCGTGGTGTTTCTGATGCTGGTCGAGGCCAATCGCCAGCTCCGTGCGGGCGGGCAAACAGGACCGGACTTGATGGCGATGCTTGATCTGGTGGCGCTCGCGACCGTCGCCGATGTCGCGCCGCTGATCGGGGTCAACCGGGCTTTCGTGCGTCAGGGGCTGCGTGTCATGGCGCGACGGCAGCGTGCGGGCTTGCGCGCCCTCGCCGATGTCGCGCGGCTCGATGTGCCACCCGCGGCCTATCATCTGGGCTTCGTGCTCGGACCGCGCGTCAATGCCGGGGGCCGGATCGGGGCCGCCGATCTCGGTGCGCGGCTTCTGGCCAGTGACGACCCCCATGAGGCCGAGGCGCTGGCCGAGAAACTCGAAGCCCTCAATGCGGAGCGCCGTGAGATCGAGGCCGCCGTGCGCGCCAGTGCGCTCGCACAGGCCGAAGCGCGCGGGGCCGAGGCCGGGTTGGTCTGGGCTGCGGGCGATGGCTGGCATCCCGGTGTCATCGGGATCGCGGCGGCGCGGCTGAAGGAGGCGCTCAACCGCCCCGCTATCGTGATCGGGTTCGAGGGTGATGAGGGCAAAGGCTCAGGGCGTTCCGTGCCGGGCATTGATCTTGGTGCCGCGATCCATCGGCTGGTGCGCGAGGGGCTGCTGAGCAAGGGCGGCGGGCACAAAATGGCGGCGGGGCTGAGCGTGCAGCGCGCCAATCTCGACGCAGCCATGGCGCGGCTCGATGCGCTCTTGAGCGCGCAGGGCGCGGCGCAGGCCGGCATCCGGACGCTCACGCTTGATGGGGTGCTCATGCCGGGCGCCGTGAGCGCGGATCTGATTGCGCAGCTGGAAGATGCAGGGCCATTCGGCGCGGCAATGCCCGCCCCGCGTTTCGCGTTCCCCGATATGCGGATCCAGTCGATCCGCCGGATCGGTGAGACACATCTGCGCGCGCGCATCTCCGACGGTCAGGGGGCAACGCTTGAGGCGATCGCCTTCGGGGCCTTTGACAGCGAACTCGGCCCGCTCATGGCCGCGATGCAGGGACAGAGATTGCATCTTGCAGGCCGGATCGAGGTCAATCACTGGCAGGGGCGCCAGACGTTGCAGTTGCGCCTCGAAGATGCGGCGCGGGCGTAGGGACAGAAATTTCTCGGGCTTGTGCCGAAAAACGGGAAATGCCCCCTTGCACAGCGATGCTGCTTTGGATTAAAGCCGTGGCAGACCAGCGATGGCCCGTTCGTCTATCGGTTAGGACGCCAGGTTTTCAACCTGGAAAGAGGGGTTCGATTCCCCTACGGGCTGCCACCTACTTCTTTTTCCCATAAAAAACAGCGCTATGCTTGTGGCGCTTGACGTATCTTTGAAAAAGGTTGGTCAAGGCGGTTCATTCTTTGCTCCGCGCAAGCCGTCCCATCCCGCGATCGGCGAGCTGGCCGCGATTGGTCTTCCGAACATACATGGCGGCGATCTTTGCATCTTGATGCACAAGATAGCTCGCGTTCTCCCACTCCGTCGCTCCCGTTTCGGCCAGTCGCGTCGCTCTCCGAGCCAAACAATGAAAGGCATCGACGAAGATTCGGCTCGCTCTTGCCAGCAGGGCTCGGAGTGCTGGCAACTGCTTGAACCATGTGCGCATCAATGCACTGCGCGGCACCGCTCCTGAGGTGGTCCGCTTTCTGAGCCGGCACCAACGGCGCTGTCCGTGCGCATTGCGCATCGATCAGTTTTTGTCTGCTCGGGATCGCCCCTGTTTTCCATCTTGGATCAGAACGCACTCCAACAAGGAAACCCCCAAATCAAGACGCCGCCGAGGGCGCTTCTCTCAGGAAGACGGGCGCGTCGGGTTGGGACAGTTCACGGGCATAGCGGTAGCCCCCGGTGTCAAAATCCTGCAAACCCGCCGGGTCGGTCACGCGGTGTTCCAGAATGAAACGGGCCATCGCGCCGCGGGCTTTCTTGGCGTGGAAGCTGATGATTTTCGGGGCTTCGCCGTCGCGTTTCTCCTTGAACATGGGCGTGATCACACGCAGGCGCAGCGCCGCGCGGTCGACAGCGCCGAAATATTCGGTCGAGGCGCAATTCACCAGCAGATCAGTCCCGGCCGCAGCGCCGGTCTCATTGAGCCCTTGCGCAATCCGGTCGCCCCAATAGGCGTAGAGCGACGTCCCGCGCGCGGTTTTCAGACGACTGCCCATTTCCAGCCGGTAGGGTTGCATGGCGTCATAGGGCCGCAGCAGCCCGTACAGCCCCGAGAGGATGCGCAAATGCCCCTCGGCCCAATCGAGCGCGTCGGCATCGAGCGATGCCGCGTTGAGCCCGGTATAGGTGTCGCCATTGAATGCGTGCAGCGCCGGGCGGGTTTGCTCGGGGCTCGGCCCTTCCGCGAAGCTCTCGAACCGTTCAAGGTTCAGTTGCGCCAGTTTGTCGCTGATCTTCATCAGATTTTTCAGCCCCTCTGCCCCGATCTGACGCGCTTCATGCGCCAAGGCTATGGCGTCGTCCTGAAACTCTGGACTGCTCAGCGGGCGCTCAGCACCACGTGCGGACCAGTCGAGCTTCTTGGCAGGGGACAGGACGACGAGCATATCCGGGGTCTTTCTTTCGCGATCTGTGCAAAACCTACTGCGTGCCGCCCGATTGTCCAGTGCCCGACTGTCGCAGGGCTTCTTGCCCTTTGCGCGCGCGCCCCTTAGGTAGAACGTTGGTTGCCAAAGGAGTGCGCGATGCTGTCTCTGATTCAGATTTTCCTGCTGGTGTTGAATGTGGCGCAGATGATCATCATCGTGCATATCATTCTGAGTTGGCTGATCAATTTTCAGGTAATCTCGCTCAGCTCGCCGATAGTGGCGTCGATCTGGGACGGGCTCAATCGCCTTCTTGAGCCGGTCTATCAGCGCATTCGGGCGTTCCTGCCCGCGATGGGAGGCATTGATCTCGCCCCGCTCATCGCGCTCATCGCGATTTATGCGATCCGGATCATCCTGATCAACAACATGGCGATGTTCGTCTGAGCCCATGTCCGCGCCCGAAGCGATCCTGTCGCAGGTCTTTGGCTTCGCGGCCTTCCGCCCCGGTCAGGCCGAGATCGTGGAGGCCGTTCTGGCCGGGCAGGACACGCTTGCGATCATGCCCACAGGCGGGGGAAAGTCGCTCTGTTTTCAACTGCCTGCGCTCTGCCGTGAGGGGCTGACAGTCGTGATCTCGCCACTGATTGCGCTGATGCGTGATCAGGTGCGGGGCTTGCAGGAGCTTGGTGTCGCTGCGGGCGCGCTGACTTCGGGCAATACCGAGGCCGAGACCGAGGCTGTTTATCTCGCGCTGTCGCGCGGGGAGTTGAAGCTGCTCTATATCGCGCCCGAGCGGCTGGCGGGCAGTGCGACGATTGATCTTTTGCGGCGGGCGAAGTGCACGCTGATCGCCGTGGATGAGGCGCATTGCGTCAGCCAATGGGGGCATGATTTCCGCCCCGATTACTTGCGCCTTGGCGATTTGCGGCGCGCGCTGCGCGTGCCGCTCGCGGCTTTCACTGCGACCGCCGATGCCGAGACGCGGGCGGAAATCATCCGGCGGCTGTTTGATGGGGACGCGCCGCAGATTTTCCTGCGCGGTTTTGACCGGCCCAACATCACGTTGAATTTCGCGGTGAAAGACAGCCCGCGCAAGCAGTTGATGGCCTATGCGGCGGCACGCAAAGGGCAGTCCGGCATCATCTATTGCGCGACACGGGCGCGCACGGAATCGCTCGCGCAGGCCTTGAGCGAGGCCGGTCACAATGCCCGCGCCTATCATGGCGGGATGGAAGCCCATGAACGGCGCATGGTCGAGATGCTGTTCCAGCGCGAGGATGATCTGATCGTGGTGGCGACGATTGCCTTTGGAATGGGGGTCGACAAGCCCGATATCCGTTGGGTCGCGCATGCCGATCTGCCGAAATCCATCGAAAGCTATTATCAGGAAATCGGCCGGGCGGGTCGCGACGGGGCACCCGCAGATACGCTCACGCTGTTCGGTCCCGATGATATTCGTCTGCGGCGTGCCCAGATCGACGAAAGCCCGGCGCCGCTGGAGCGCAAACAGGCCGATCATGCGCGGCTCAACGCGCTTCTGGGGCTGGCCGAAGCTGTGCAATGCCGCCGTCAGGTGCTCCTGTCCTATTTCGGCGAGGCGTCGGAGCCCTGCGGAAACTGCGATCTCTGCGCCCGCCCGGTCAAGCTCTTCAACGCGACCACGCCTGTGCGCAAGGCGCTCTCGGCGGTGCTGCGCACGGGCGAGAGTTTCGGCGCGGGGCATCTGATTGACATCCTGACGGGCAATGTAACGGCCAAGGTGCGTGATCGCGGTCATGACAGTTTGCCGACTTTCGCAGTAGGCCGCGATCTGAGCCGCGCCAAATGGCAGGCGGTGTTCCGGCAGATGATGGGGCGCGATCTCGTCCGTCCCGACCCCGAGCGTCACGGCGCTTTGCGCATGACCGAGGCCGCGCGCCCCATCCTGCGCGGGGAGGCGGAAATCCATCTGCGCGAAGACACCATCGCGCGGGCGAAAGACGGGCCTGCGGTCCGTGCGCTGGTCTCAGACGAAGACGCGCCGCTGCTTTCTGCGCTCAAGGCCAAGCGCCGCGCTTTGGCCGAAGAGGCGCGCGTGCCCGCCTATGTGATCTTCACGGACCGCACATTGATCGAGATGGCCGAGACGCGCCCCGACACTATGGACGCGATGGCGCGGATTTCCGGCATTGGTGGCAAGAAGCTGGAACGCTACGGCGCCCTTTTTCTGGAGGTCGTGACCGGCGCCGCCCCCGAGGCGCAGCACCCTCAGCGCCGAAAGCTTGCAGGGCGCGATACGGCTGGGCTCTATGATGCCTTGTTCGAGATCACGCGCGGGCTGGAGCGCGGGTCTGACGGGACGGGCAAGCTCCTGACCTTGCCACCTGCGACCTTGCGCGCGATTGCTGAAGCGCGCCCCGGCTCAATCGACGCGTTGGCGCGGATCAAAGGGATGGATGCGGCCCGCGTCACACGTTTTGGCGCGGCTGTTTTGGAGCGTGTTCAGGCGTTCTGAATAAGTCCGAGAAACGATCTTATGGTCTATGGCGATCTTCACGTCAGCCCCTACGCCACTTGAGAGATCTCGGATTAGACCTTTACGGATGTTTACGCCGACTGTATCACCGTCCATGGTGTGGGGAATAAAACTTGGTAATACTCGGCTCTTATAATTTAATCTTGAATTCATCTTTCAAGATAACGCGGCGCAAGGCCCTATCAGGGCGATTCCGCCGCAGAAAGCGCTGTTATTACACAATAAAAAGGTGCGAATATCGACTGGCATCTGGTCTTCAGGCCGATTGCCAGCCCAAGGAATTGACGCGAAGAATCACGTCGTCCGGGTCTCGCCTTAATATTTCCCTTATTGAAACAGAATGTTCAATTAATGGAAACAATGCGATGAAAAACGTTCAGCGCTGAATACTGAAGCACCTGATTGAATGACACGCAGCCTTGCCGCTATGCACTGCTTTGCGCGCGCTTGAAGAGAGTATCTGGGGTGATAACTCGTCGGACATACAGTATTGGCCTGGCAATTATTGCTGCTGCGATCGTGTTCGCATCGACTGGTGGAAGCTTCCTGACGGCATCCACGGCAGGCCAGTCTGAGGGTCAAGCAGACGGTTTGAGCCATGACCTGACGGCTCAGCACAACCTGCCGCGCGTTGCGGTATTGGCACTATCGATTCTGGAAGAGATAGAGCTCGACCGCCAGTTTCTGGGACGGCTGGAGGCAGGGCAATCGGCAAGTATCGGCTTTGATCATGCAGGCCGAATCGAGTCGCTTGCGATCCGCGAAGGCGACACCTTGCGTGCGGGCGACCTGATTGCGACCCTACGCACCGGAATGTTGGAGGTCGAGCGGCAAGCTCTGGCCGCGCGCGTCAACAGTCTGCAAGAGCGGTTGGGCATCGCTGAAAGCGAGACCACACGCCTGTCGCGCCTGGTGGAGCGTGGCGCTGTCGCCGCCAATACTCTGGACCGCGCGCGCGCGGGTCAACTGGATCTGACATCCAGTCTCGCGCAGGCTGAAACCGATCTGCAAAGGCTGGAGATGCAGCTTGCCGATACCCGGCTGACCGCCCCCATGGACGGCACCGTCGGCGCGGTGAGAGTTGCCCCTGATGAAGCGGTGACAGCGGGTCAGCCCGTCATCGAGTTGTTTCACTCGGACGCGGTGCATGTGCGCGTTGGCCTGCCGATGGGCTTTGATCAGGGCCGCTTCGACAATTTCGAGGTCGTGATCGACGGTGAGAGTTTCGTGGCCGAGCTGCTCTCGCTGCGCAGCGATATCACGCCTGCCACCAACACCCGCGATGCGGTCTTCCTGCTGCCTGATGCCGCACTCGGCGGGTTCGGGCGCGGTGTGAGCCTGCGCGCACGCGAGCGCGTGCCGATGCGCGGCGCCTGGGTGCCGTTCGACGCGTTGCGGCCAAGTGCCGAAGGGTCCTGGACCCTGCTTGCGCTGTCGGATGATATGATCGCCAGACGGCTCGACGTGGATGTGCTGCATCAGCGCGGCGGGCAGGCCTTTGTTGCTGGCGACTTCAGCGACGGGCAACGCATTATCGCGACGGGGGTGCAACGGATTGTGCCCGGTCAGCCTGTGCGGGTGGACTAGGTCATGCTCGCGGGGTTTTTCTTTCGTGAAACACGGGTTCTGATCGTCTTGCTGCTGGTGCTGGTCATCGGCGGACTTGCCGCGCTCTGGACGTTGGGACGGCAGGAAGATCCGACGATCACCAACCGCTATGCAAGCGTTATCACCTATCTCCCCGGGGCCGAGCCTGCGGTGGTCGAAGCGCAGGTCTCCACGGTTATCGAGGCGCAGATCAAGACCTTGTCCGGGATCGACATCTATTCCAGCAGCTCGGTGCGCGGAACTTCGATTATCGGCGTGACGGCGCGTGACGATCTGTCAGCCGACGGGGTCGAGAGGCTCTGGACGGAGATCCGCGGGGCGTTGGAGCGCGCGCAGCCCATGCTGCCCGAAGCCGCTACGCCGCCACAGATGGAGACCTCAGGCGTCACTGCCTACAGCACGGTCATCGCTGTGGAAATGACGACTCCTTCGGTCTCCGAGGCGGTCGCCGCGCGTTTCGCGGAAGCTGTCGAGGCGCGGCTGCGCGCGCTGCCGAACACCCGCGCGGTCAGGATCTACGGCAAGCCTGAGGAAGAGATCGCGATCCGTGTCGATCCCTTCCACGCCGCATCAATGGGCGTGACGCTCGAGCATGTTGCGTCAGCTGTTGAGCAACATGACACGCCTGCGCTCGCCGGGGAGTTGCGGTCTGGCGGTCTGGCCGCCGATCTGCAGATGTCGCGCCCCTTGCAAAGCCTTGATGATCTGCGGGATGTGCCGGTCTCGCTTGCGACTGGGGGGGTGCCCCTGAGATTGGCCGAGCTTGCGGATATCCGGCGCGAGATACGCACACCACCCGACACTCTGGCGCGCTCATCGGGGAATAACGCCATCCTCATTGCCGCTGTGATCGAGGACGGCGCGCAGATTGATCGCTGGATGCGATTCGTGCGTCAGGATATGGATCGGCTCAACGCCGAATTGCCCGACGGGCTGCGCATCGAGATCGTTTTCGATCAGAGCGTCTATGCCATGGAACGCCTGTTCGATCTCGGCCGCAGCCTCGCCCTGGGCATCGTGATTGTCTTCGTCGTGCTGCTGATCACGCTGGGTTTGCGGGCGGCTGCCATTGTCGGGATGATCCTGCCGCTTGTCAGCTTCGCCACCCTCGCGAGTTTCCGCTTTTTTGACATTCCCCTGCACCAGATGTCGCTCGTCGGCCTCATCGTGGCACTGGGGCTGGTCGTCGATGCGGCCATCGTAACAACGGACAACGTGCGCCGCCGCTTGGCCGAGGGCGAGGCGCGCCCGGATGCGGCGCAGAATGCAGCGCGTCGATTGTTCCTGCCGCTCGCGGCCTCGACAGTCACCACGATCCTGACATTTGCCCCGATTTTCCTGCTGCAAGGCAATGTCGGGGACTTCATCCGCACGATTGCGATTGCCGTTTCGATCATGCTGTTCTGGTCATTCCTGCTGGCCATGGCCGTGACCGCGCCACTGGCTGCGCGTCTGCTGCCGGGCGTGCCGCAAGAACGTGGCCAGTCCGGGCGCGGTCGTGCATTCGGGATCATGCAGTTTCTGGTGCAAAGACCGCTTGTCAGTCTTGTCCTTTCCGCCATCCTGCCCATTGCAGGGTTCGTGGCGCTGGCGACACTGCCGGTGCAGTTCTTCCCGCTGGCCGACCGCAACCAGTTCTACATTTCGGCCTCCCTGCCGGTGCATGCAGATATCGCGCGCAGCGCTGATCTTGCGGAGCAGCTTGACACGCGCCTGCGCGAGATCGAGGGGATTGCGCAAAGCTATTGGGTGGTCGGGGGCACAGCGCCTGCCTTTTTCTACAACATCCTCGGCGGCAGCACGGTATCGTCGAATTTCACCCAAGGGATGATCACGACAGACACGGCTGAGGATGCCCGCCGCATTCTGAACACGCTCCAGAGCGAGCTCTCCGAAGCCTTTCCGGAAGCCGCGATCCGCGTCGGGGCGCTTTCGCAGGGGCCGCCTGTGGGCGCGCCGATCACGTTCCTGATCTACGGCAATGACCTTTCGGAATTGCGCCGCATCGGCGGCGAGGTTCAACAGGCCATCGCCGCATTGCCCGAGGCCGCGCAGGTCAGCGGCGGACTTGCCGATGGTGCGCCGCAGTTGCGCTATGCCATCGACCCCACAGTGTCCCGGCTCATCGGTCTGAACGAAGACACAATCGCGCGGCAAATCCGGGCGGGCTTGTCAGGCGTGCAGGCTGGCGAGATCGTGGAGGGTAGCCAGCGTCTGCCGCTGCGGGTGCAATTCCCTGCGGCGCTGCAAGGCAATATTGAAGCGATCAGCGACATTCCACTTGCGCTGGGGCCGGACGGCTCGGGCGCAGTGCGCACTGTTCCGCTGTCATCCCTCGCGGCCCCCAAACTGGAAATCACAGAAACCCTGATCTACCGCTATAACGGCGAACGGATGAACTTCATCCGGGTATTCCCGCGTGCTGATGTGATGCCTTCCGAGCTCTTCGTCAAAGCCCGCGACGCCATTCGCGCCGCTGATATCACCCTGCCACCCGGATACCGGATCGATACTGGCGGCGAGGACGAGCAGCGCGACAATACTGTTGCCGGATTGATGGCCTCGGTTGCGCTTCTGGCCGTGCTGGGCTTTGCGATGCTGGTCGCCACTTTCCGCTCGTTCCGCTTGACCATCGGCACCTTGATCGTGGCGGGCCTGTCAACGGGCCTCTCGCTTCTGGCCGTCGCCGTGATGGGGTTCCCGTTTGGTATCAATGCGCTGATCGGAGTCATCGGTTCGGTGGGCGTGTCGGTGAATGCCTCGATCATCATTTTCACGGCCTTGCAGGCGAACGACCGGGCAGTGAGTGGCGACCCGGACGCGATCGCAAGCGAGGTGATCGACGGCTCGCGCCATATCATTTCGACCACACTCACGACCTTCGGCGGCTTCTTTCCGCTGATGCTGCAGGGCGGGCTGTTCTGGCCACCTTTTGCGGCAGCCGTCGCCGGGGGCGTGCTGCTTTCGGGGTCTCTCGCCTATCTCTTTGCGCCAGCCTATTTCCGG
>PXDM01000513.1 GCA_003565055.1 Paracoccaceae bacterium | reverse complement strand
CCTGTGCTTTCTGGATCTGCGCGACAGTGCTGGCCCCTATGGTCACTGCACGCTCCAGCTTGCCCATGTCGAAGCTCAGCGCAGGATCGGGCCGGGCTTTGCGGGCATAGGTGCGCGCGATCCAGAAACACACATGGAACAACTCGCGCACGCTTGCAGCGGCATCCTGCGCGCTTGGCGGACGCTGCTCATCATGAGCAGCGCGATTGCCGTGATCCTTGATGAACCGCGCCTTGATGACAATCGCAGGGCCGGTCAGGGCGGCAAGGCTGGGTTCGGCGATCAGCGCTGCAAGTTCGCGCTGATACGGGCTGCGCAGGCTGGGCTCATTGCGATAGAGCCATTTCAGCGCCGCCTCCAGCGTCAGCCGCGCCCAAAAACAGGCTCCGCGCGGGTCGGACAGGGCCAGCGTTTCGGCCTTCTGCGCATGGGCCAGAAGCTCGGGGAAATCAGCGGAGAGAAAGGCGAACTGGGTCATGCTCGGACGATCTCCATCAAGGGCTCGAACATGAAAAGCGCCCCCCGCCGCCCGCTTGCGGGGCGCAACTCCTTGAGCAGGCCGTCTTCCAGCAAAAGCCGCGTGATCCGTATGGCGACATGTTTCGGCATGCCGGAGCGCTTGATCAGCTGGCTGTTCTTGAACACCGGGTTCTCGAATATGCTGTCCTGCGCCGCAAGATGCCATTTCGAGCCCGAAATATCCCGAAATGGCGCTTTCATCTCGTCATAAAGCGCCATGATCCGCTGCGCTGTCTGCAGGTTGTTTTCGGCCTGTTCGGCAATCGCCTGCAGGAAAAACGCCGTCCAGCCTGTCCAGTCATCATCACGCGAAACCGCGCGCATCAGCTCGATATACGCCTCCTTGTGCGTCTCGAAGAAGGCGCTGACATAGAAATGCGGCTTGTGGATCAGCCCGTATTTCCACAACAGCAACGTGATCAGCAACCGCCCGATGCGCCCGTTGCCGTCATTGAACGGGTGCAGGGCTTCGAACTCCACATGCGCGATCCCGACCTTGAACAGATGCAGCATCGGCGAGGTTTCGATGAACTCCAGCAGCGCCTGCATCGAAGATTGAAGCTGCAGCGGGCTGACCGGCTTGAAATAGATGATCTTGCGCCGGTCGTCGCCGACATAGTTCTGCTCGATCTTGTATTGCCCCGGTGACTTGCTCGCGCCACGGCCAAAGCTCAGAAGGATACGGTGCGCGTTCTTGATCAACCCTTCATTGATCGGTTCCCCCTCTGCCACGGCCTGCTGAGCGCGCTGCAGCACCCGTTTGTAGAGGAACACTTCCACTGCATCATTGCGCCCCTCGGCGTGATCGCCTTCATCGGCTTCGGCCTCATAGATCATGACCTCGTCCACAGTCGAGATGGTGCCCTCCATCCGGGATGAGATAACGGCCTCGCTATGGCGCAGCGGGGCGAGCAGCAATTCGCTGTTGGGCAGCGACAGGAGCATCTGGTCATAGCGCGAAATGGCATCCTGCGCGCGGGTCAGCGGCGCGATCAGTCGGCCAAGGTCGAGGTCGCCCGGCGGGAAACGACCGTAGTGGTAATCGACCACATCGCTATGGTCATACGCGTCGATATTTCTGGCCACGCTCGCTGTTCCCTTAAATCGCTTGACCAGTTGTGTAGCGAATTCGGCAAATTTTGCAACACAAAGCCGCTTGTGGAAGATTTCGCTACCATAACAACGGTTGCGTTGCATTTCTGGCCGTTTTTCTTCCACAATCGCGCTTGTGAAAGCCCTGTCGCGCATAAATCCGGTTGTGGACGGGAAACGGAGGTCTTCCGGCCACAAACCCGCCCCCTGCGGTGCGGCGCGGGCGGGATCACAATTCCCCGCGAAAGGCGCGATGCTGGAGGGAGGTGAAGAGGGTTTCGGCTTTGTCGCTTTGTTGTATCGCGCTTACTCTCGTTGCATCGCAGGCAGCCATCTTCTCAGAGTAGATCGCCTGTTGCTCCAAAGTCGGGACGACCACCGGGAGTTCGCCAATCTGTTTCGCCGTTAATTGCTTTACGGCAGACCCTGACTGGCCTTTGCTGAGTTCATATTGGGTTCTGTCATGTGCAAGATAGTCCAGCAAGTATTTGCTTCCGAGTTCTGCACTTGGTCGAATGATCATCATCTGAGCGTTGATAAAGCCAGTTTCATGCGAGCAGTCAAATATTGCAGCCTGTCCAAGAGTGCCGCGCAATGTGATGACGATGTCCCCTCTTTGCAGCTTTCCTCTCGACAGTGCGGCAAACTTCTCTTCCGTGATGAATTGCGTCTGTGTCAGGTCAAGCCGCCATTCTCGAATATTCTTGGTGCTGAGAAAGAGAATGCCGTGATCCTTGATTTCATCGCCACTCGGATAGCTAGAGGAACGATCACCATTGATCAGCTGTGCTACGTCTTTCAACTTCCTGACTTGTGAATTTCTGGTATCCCCAAACATCTCATGAAAAATGGCCTGCCCGAGGGTGTTCAGCTTATCGAGGGCGCGGGCGCGCAGGCGGCGGAGCGCGTCCGCCTGATCCAATATCCCCGCAATCCGCCGCTGTTCTTCGAGCGGTGGCAGGGGGATTGTTGTTCCCAAAAACTCTTTTCGGTTCACATGAACCATTGTCGAGCCTCTGTGGTGGCGAGACATATCGATCAACGCATTTGCGAGCATATGACGTAGATAGTTTTGGTTTATCCTCTGCGTGTCAGGGACAACTTTGAAGATGTGCTGATTTAGAACGGCAGTATCCGGTTCGTTCCATTCGAAAACACCGAGAGAAGCGGACCAAGAAACCAAGAGGGTTCCTGTCGGAACAAGATACTTCTCTCCCACGTCTCTGTGGGTCAGGTTGAATGGCTTACTTGGATCATTCAAATTCTGAATTCGGATAATGCGACGCCCACTTTCTCCCCAGTCTGTTGGCTTGAAAGCAGCCCCGTTAATGAACTCTGCCACTTCACCGAGTGCGACATGCTTCATCCCAGCATCCCCTCCAGCCGGTCCAGCCCTTCGGCAATCTCGGCCTCCAGTGCGCGCAGTTCCGCGATGATCTGGGCCGGGGGCGCATGTTCCACCGCTTCCTGCGCGATTTCCTTGTAGCGGTTCAGCGATAAATCCCAGCTGCCCGTGGCGATGATCTCGGCCGCAGGCACAAGGAAGCTCTGCTCGGTGCGCCCGCGCGCAGCCT
>PXDM01000470.1 GCA_003565055.1 Paracoccaceae bacterium | reverse complement strand
GGTTCTCGTTATGGGCGTCGATGAAGGTGGCGATGTCGGCTTCGAGTTCCGCAACGGAACGGTGAACGCCGCGTTGGATCTGTTTGCGGGTCAGTTCGGCGAACCAGCGTTCGACCTGGTTGTAACAGGAGCAAAACCCTGAAATCACTCAGATCATTCTGAATCGGACTCTAAGGGATTCTGTAGTATAGATCTGAGCGTAGCCTCAAGATTTGTCTGCACCTTTCCCCAATCTTTTGTTAGTTCTCTTGAGATGATTGGAATCACAAAGAATAGCTTTTGCATTCTGTTCACACTTTCTACTTCACCTTTAGGCATTCAAAGATTCCAGTACGGGTTCACCGCGTGATGCGGGTCGAAGACCGGCTTGATCGCGGTCATGTCCTGCCCCCGGAATGGCTCTGGCAGTTCGGGGGCTGCAATCACCCCCAGTTTCAGCGCGGCGTTGAGCAGCGGCCAGATGCGGTCATGATCAAACGCGTCGATCTGCTCGTAGGGCCAGGCGTGCAGGTCATGGCGCAGGATCCAGTCCAGTGCTGCGCGTAGTCGAACGCCTGGATCTTGGCTGAAATCAAGTGGCGGGTGCCCCGCCGCCTGCGCGATACGAAAGATGTTGAGCAGCCCCTGCAGGTTGAAGAAGACGTAATGCTGGGTGATCGAGCGCTTCATCTCGTCGGGCTGCGTGCCGTCGCGATCGATCTGCTGGGTCAGGCGGGACTGGGCGCGCAGCATGATATCCCGCAGTTTTTGGTCTTCGTTCAGATAGGCGCAGATCGCAGCGGTCTGCAGGTCGTAATAGGTGCCGTGATTGTTGATACTGCGGCATTCGCGCAGGCCTTGCGGGCTGGTTTCCAGCCAGTCGAGATAGTCGCGCAACCATGATGCGAACTGCGTGCGGTCTGTATCGGTAAAGCTTCCTGCCTCTTCCAGCAGGCGGACCGCATCGAGCAGGTAGTAGAAATCCTTGAACTCGATGACACCTGTGGCCACGCCTTCGTCATTGTTATGCCCGCGTCGTACCTGAGCATAGGTCAGATGTGGTGCCATGCGCGTAGCCGGGTCAAGAAACCAGGTGCGCACCAGCTGGGCACCATGTTCGGCAAAATCATCCCGTCCTGTCAGTTTCCACGCGAGCGCAAGCGTGGTCGTGTTGTCAAACATAAGCTGCAGACGCGTGCGGTCGTATTTCCCGCTTTCAGGCTCATACATGCGGGTGCCAGGCACGCGCTGGCCATCTTTCTTTATGTAAGGTAGCCCGTCGCGTTTTGACGGATTAGGCCACCAATAGGGTGCAGGGTGCCAGTAATCCTGTAGCTTGCCACTGGGTGGCAACGTGGTCTTCTGGGTCACTGAATAGGGCCCATCAGAAAGGGCTGCTTCGGCCGCTTGAACAATCTGTCTTGCAAGCTTGCCTGATCCGCTATCGGGGGCGTCCTGCAGCGCCTTTCCAGCAGCGGACAGAGCATGCTTATCGTAAAAGGCCGGGAAACCCGATGCAGAAAGGTCGTGTAGACGAGTATCAATATGGTCGATCGCGGCCACGATCGCTTCCTGCCGTAACAGACCACGATTCTTGAAGCTCGTTTGGTCACCCTGCTGCTCGAGGGCCTTTATGCCCGAATACATCCGCGCCACCCAGCCGGCAATGCCGTATTGCCCCACCTCTGCTGAGGGTGCGCGCCGCGTCCTGTCCCAAGGGTCGTCGCGCCAGCGGTCCCATGCGCCGGTAATCCCCAGATGCCAGAACAGCTCTACCTTTGGGCGCCGTCCATAGGGAAATTCCGGGTTGAACCGTTCCGACGCGTCGCGGCGGAACAGAACCTGTGGCTCTTCCAGCGGATCGGGTGTGAAATCATCCCGCAGCAGCGCATCATTATCGGACATGCGTTGCATCGGCACGGCAAAGCGGGGCAGGAAAGGCTGCGCGCGCACCGCCTGGGTGATCTGATCCCAGGCATTGGTGGTGACAAAGCAGTTGCCATCCCATGGCAGCACCCATTTCGCGCCGGTGGCCAGCCCGGCCTCGAAAGCCGCATTGCGCGCGCCATTATTGTTCATGACATAGAGATTCTTGAGCCGGTAAAGAGCCGTACGTACGCGGTCCTTGTTCTCTGGCCCAAGATCCTGAAATTCCTTGCTGGCCAGATAGCCCGGCGCGGGCAGGGCGTCGAAGTCCCAACCGATACGGCGATATTCCTCCGCATCAAAGGGGATTTCCGAATGACGCTGGTTATGATCTTCCAGCAGTTTCAGGATCGCGGCGCGCTCGTCCTCATCAACGATGCGATTGACGATCCAAAGCCGCTCACACCCCTCCAGCGCTGGTTCATTCTCCAGAACGAAACGCAGGTTTTCGCGTGACTGTCCCTTGGCATGGCGCGGGACAAGATCATTGCCGATGATCCCCACCAACGCGAAAGTATCGTCCATTTGCTCCAGCCCCGACGCCTCATAGCGCGCGCGCAAGGCCTGCGCGTTATAGGATATGCCAGCCTGCAATAGCTCCAGGGGGCCCTGCTTGCTGTTTGCACTGGGCGCCGCAGTGGCGCGGCGCGGGGCAGGCGCTGTCGCAACAGGCGCGGGTGTGGGCACTGGGACAGCGGCGCCGCTTTCTGGTGGCTTGGGCAGGTACCCATGCTCCCGACCGCGCAGGATGTAATGCAGCAGCGGGTTCATGCCACTTTTGCGGACATCAGGATACTGATCGAGGTAAAAACGGGTCTGAAAGCTGCGGCTGGGGTCACGCCCCATCTCGGCGCCATATTTCAGGTAATGCACGACCGCATCAATACGGGCCATTTCAACGTCGGGATACTGCGTGCGATACCATTGTGCATTGACCAGCTTGGATTCTCTGAGACGCTTTACCTGTTCGTTAAAATCCATGCCTTGCTCTTTCCTTGTCTGGAATCGCTTGTCGCTTTTGACAGACCCAGAGCCGCTCTAAGATGCCAGATGCCACCCTGAAAACCATTTTTCCGAGTGCATGTCACAGCCGTACAGGTGCCTCAAGATGCGGTCATGATACAAGATGCCGCATGTCATTCTCGTGTGCGAGTCGTAGGAAAGCAGGCACCTGAATAATCGCTTGTTTCGCCTGTCCACCCTCGTGTGACTGCCATACGGCCGTGATCGTTCTCACATTCGTCAAGCCTCTTCCTCCTAATCATAGCTAAACGAAGGTATCCCC
>PXDM01000286.1 GCA_003565055.1 Paracoccaceae bacterium | reverse complement strand
GCGCCAGGCCTTCTATCAGAACCTGCAGCCTGATGTGTTCGCGACGCAGTTCAATGGCAACACGCGCTTCGATATTCTGACAGCACTCTATGCCGTCTGGCATCAACAGCCCGACCTGTTCGACTGGCCTGTCGACGAAACCGGCCGGGTGCGCTTCAAACTAGACCGCATCGCACCCGTGAATGGCTTTGTCGCGCATAATGCGCATGACGCGCTCGGCGATGTCGAGGCGACGATCCACATCGCGCAACAGATCGCCCAACGCGGGCCAGAGCTCTGGTCAGAGCTGCTCGCCAACCGTGACAAGGGTCATGTCCAGGCCAGCCTCGCGACATTCCAGCCCATGGCGTTGGTCGAGCGGTTCGGGGGCGGCATGCCGCGTGCGACAATAGGCTGTTTCTGCGGCACGTCAGCCAGCAACCCCAATCAGGCGGCTTTCTTCGACTTGGATGCCGCCGATCCGGCTGATCTTCTGACGGCTGATGACGCGACAATCTTCGCGGCCGTCGACGCTACGCCGAAGGTCATCCGCTTTGTCACGGTCAACAAGTCGCCCGCATTGCTGTCCGTTGCCGCGCCCAGCGCCGAGCAGTTGCGCCGCGCCGAAGTGATCGCCAACGCGCCTGAGTTCCGCGCGCGGGTGGGGCAGGCGCTAGCCGAGCGCTTCCCCGAGGACCCAGCCGTACCGACGCCGCCCGTCGAGAAGCAGATATACGGCGGCTTCTACAGCCATGCTGACAAGGCGTTGTTGGTGGAATTTCAGCGCGCGGACTGGCCAAGACGTCAGGAGATCGCAGCCACGCTTAGCGACGGCCGGCTGCGCCAGCTAGGGCGGCGGTTGGTGGCGTTTCACGCGCCCGAGCTGCTCTCGATGGAAGAGCGCGCGCAGTACCAAGCCTGGCTGGAAGGCCGCTGGAGCGCTGCAGACGTACCCGAAACAGAGTGGATGACTATTGCGAGATCACGGCGTGCGCTGGCAGAGGTGCAAGCGTCCGAATCCTGTGACGCTGCGCTCGCTCGTGAAATCGATGCTTTCCTGCAGGCCTTTGATGTTGCACGGATATGATGTTCCGCACATGTTCTTGATGTGAATCAAATTATTGCGACCCACTAATTATTAGTTATATTGCAAGGGTGTCAGGAAAGGGATCGTGTGCCGCGCAAGAAGGTCAAACAGCTAAACTGGGGCGCTGAGCGACGCAACGCGTTCATCGAGTTTCGGGTTTTCTGGCACGGCCGGATCAACCGCGCTGACCTGATCGATACCTTCGGCATTTCGCTCCAGCAGGCTTCCCTCGATCTGGCTGGCTACGCGGACAAGTGGAAGCGAAACCTCATCTATGACAAAAGCCAGCGTGCCTACGTCCGAGGCAAGGCTTTCAAGCCGCGTTTCATCACGCCCAGCGCCGAGGACTATCTTGCGCACTTGCGCGCTGTCGATCAGGGGTTGGTCTCGCACGACCAGAGCTGGATCAGCGTTTTTCCGAGCTATGGTGCAACGCCAACGCCCACTCGGGGCGTCGCACCCGAGACCCTGCGCGATGTCCTGGCCGCAATTCACGCGCTTGCAGCGCTTGAGATAACCTACCAGTCCATGTCCAGACCCGAGCCCAGCGCGCGCTGGATTGAGCCGCATGCCCTGGCCTTCGACGGTTTTCGCTGGCACGCCCGGGCGTTCTGCCAGAATGACCGCGTATTCAAGGATTTCCTGCTGTCGCGCATCGTCGCGATTGGTGCCCATGGACCAGCCACTGCTGATCTGCGCACCGATGCAGACTGGCACAATGAAGCGGTCCTCGAGATCGGCCCACATCCTGAGCTCTCGCCAACCCAGCGCCGAGCGATCGAGATGGATTATGGGATGGAAGAGGGCAAGGCGCAGATCCCAGTGCGCCGGGCGCTTCTGTTCTATGCGCTCAAGCGTCTTGGTCTTGACACCGACCCGGCGGCGCGGCCGCCGCAGGATCAGCAGATTGTGCTCACCAATCGAGATTCGATTCGAGGGGTTTTCAAATGAGTAGTGCGCCTCAGCCTGGTGCGGTTATCCAGCTGCGTTCGGCAATCTGGAAAGTCCTTGGTACTGCCTCGCTGAAGCGTGGTTATCGTGAAATCCATTGCCGTGGCTTGACTGGCCTCGTGCGCGATAAGGAAGCCCGGTTTGTTTGGGACCTGGAAAAAGGCGCACGTGTCCTTGACCCCGCCGCGGTCAAGCTTGTGCCAGACACGTCTTCAGGGCTGATTGACACGAAGTTGCATCTGGCCGCCGCGTTCCGGGCAACGCCGACCACGACGCGCCGCCCCCTCACGCTCGGCCAGGCCGCAATCGATGATCTGACCTTTCAGCATCTGCCCGTTGAACGGGCGCTCGCCCAGGATCGGGTGCGCCTACTCATCGCGGATGATGTCGGCCTCGGGAAGACCCTGGAAGCGGGCCTGATTACCTCAGAGCTCGCGCTGCGCGGTCGGGCGGACCGGATTCTGGTGGTAACGACCCTGGCCATGCTGACCCAGTTCCAGAAGGAGTTCTGGACCCGGTTCTCGATACCGCTCTCGCGGCTCGACAGCGCGGCGATCCGGCGGATGCGAAACCGGATCCCGGCCCATTACAATGTGTTTGACCAGTTCGACCGGTCCATCGTCTCGATCGACACGCTGAAACGGGACAACCAGATCAGGGACGCGCTCAAGCACTCCTATTGGGACCTGATCATCATCGATGAGGCCCATAACGCAGCTGAACGCAAATCGGCCGCAGGGGGGAAATCTCAACGGGCGGAGCTGGCGCAAATCCTGTCCAGTCGGACGGATTCCCTGCTTCTGCTGACGGCGACGCCTCATGATGGGTCGCAGGAGAGCTTCGCGAGCCTTATTCGCATGCTGGATCCGACCCGAGTGCCGGACCCGGCCCGGCTGCACAGATCCGATATCGAAGACTTGGTCATCCGCCGTTTTCGCTCTTCGCCGGAGGTGGTTGCCGATATCGGTCGTCACGTCCCGAAACGGGAGCTGTTCCCACGCCGCTTCCCCCTTAGTTCGCAGGAGGAAGTAGCCTATCAGGCGATCGCCGACCTGCACCTCGATCTCGATGAGGAGACGACCCGGGGGCGCGCGATCGACCTGTTCCGGACTACAATCGCCAAGGCAATCTTCTCCAGCCCAGCCGCCTGCCATGAGACGCTAGAGCGGCGGC
>PXDM01000272.1 GCA_003565055.1 Paracoccaceae bacterium | reverse complement strand
CTGATCAAGGGCGATGTCACGACGCCCGAGCCGGTCATGGTCCGTATGCATGCTTTCGACCCGC
Organism: Paracoccaceae bacterium; assembly: GCA_003565055.1. Classification (GTDB taxonomy): domain Bacteria; phylum Pseudomonadota; class Alphaproteobacteria; order Rhodobacterales; family Rhodobacteraceae; genus Roseinatronobacter. The sequence goes on along the minus strand of PXDM01000272.1, from coordinate 3,131 downwards.
TGCTCGACATGGTGGGGGCCGCCGGGGCCGAGCGGTCGGATGAATTTTCTGATGCGATGCGGCTGATTGGCGCGGAAGGGCGCGGAGTGCTGGTGCTGTTGCGCGACACAGAGATGAAGATGACCGACCCCGAAGCCGCGCCCCAGACCTTGCGGCAATATGGGCTTGGCGCGCAGATTCTGTCTTCCCTCGGGCTGCGTGATCTGATCTTGCTGACCAATTCTGCAACCCCGCGTGTCGTGGGGCTCGATGGCTATGGGCTGTCGATCACCGGCACGCGCAAGATACCTGCATCGAGAGGGGCCTGACATGGCTGCGAATGAAACCCATCACGTCCTGCCCCTGCCGGAATTTGCGAGCGCGCCTAAGCTGTTGATCGTCGTCGCCCCCTATTACAAGGACATCGCGGATCAACTGGTCGCAGGCGCGCGCGCCGAGATCGAAAAGGTGGGCGGCAGTCATGAGCTGGTCGAGGTGCCCGGCGCGCTGGAAGTGCCGACGGCCATCGGGCAGGCGTTTCGCATGGCGCATTTCGACGGGTTCGTGGCGCTGGGCTGCGTGATCCGGGGCGAGACCACACATTACGAGACGGTGTGCAATGACAGCTCGCGTGCGATCACGCTGCTGGGTCTGCAAGGGGCGTGCATCGGCAACGGCATCCTGACTGTCGAGACCCGCGCGCAGGCTGAGGTGCGCGCCGAGGTGGCAGGCCAGAACAAGGGCGGCGGGGCGGCAGCGGCGGCGCTGCATCTGATCGCGCTCGCGCGGCGCTGGGGTGGGGTCAAGCGCTCGGTGGGCTTCCTGCCCGAGCGTGAGGAGATGCAGATCGCGGGCCATAGCCGCGCAGAAGGCAGGGGGCCGGTCGCATGAGCGAGATGTCCAAGCCCAAACGCCGCCCCTCGCAGGCCGAGCGCCGCGAGCGCAAGGGGGCGGCGCGCTTCTACGCGGTGCAGGCGCTGTTCCAGATGGAAGCCTCGGATGTGCCGATTGGCGAGATCACGCGCCAGTTCGAGACCCATCGCATCGGCGCCGAGACCCCCGAGGAGATCTGGGCCGAGGCCGATCTGCCACATTTTCGTCGCCTGATCGAGACTGTGGTGGACCGGCAGGCGGCGATTGACCAGCTCACCGACCGCGCCCTGGTGGCGAAATGGCGCATCGACCGGATCGACCCGACGCTGCGCGCGCTGTTTCGCGCGGCGGGGGCCGAGATGCTGGCTTTGGAAACGCCCGTGAAAGTGGTGATTTCGCAATTCGTCGATATTGCGGGCGCGTTTTTCCCCGAAGGCCGCGAGGCGAATTTCGTCAATGCCGTGCTCGACCACATGGCGCGAGAGGCCCGCGCTGCCGAATTCTGACGCCATGCGCGGCGCGCTGCCCGAGCTGACGCCGGATTTGCTGCTGCACGCCTATCGGCAGGGGGTTTTCCCCATGGCCGAGCGGCGGGAGGATGCGCGGATCTTCTGGTTCGATCCGGAGCGGCGGGGCATTTTGCCGATGGACGGGGTGCATCTGTCGCGCAGCCTGCGGCGCAAGCTGCGCGCGGCACCGTTTCGCCTCAGCCTCAACGCGGATTTCGCGGGCGTGCTGCGCGGTTGCGCCGACCGGCCCGAGACCTGGATCAACGCCCCGATCGCGGCGCTCTTCACGGCGCTGCATGACCGCGGCGCGGCCCATTCCATTGAGGTCTGGGAGGGGCGTGATCTGGTCGGCGGGGTCTACGGTCTGGCGATTGGCGGCGCGTTTTGTGGCGAGAGCATGTTTTCGCGTCGCAGCGACGCGTCAAAGATTGCGCTGGTCACGCTGGTCGCGCATCTGCGCCGCTGCGGCTTCGCGCTCTTTGACACGCAATATCTGACGGCGCATCTCGCAAGCTTGGGCGGGGTGGAAATCGCGCGCGCGCAGTATCACGCGAGGCTCGCGCAGGCGCTGGGGCTTGATGCGGATATCAGCAGGCATCCCCTGCCGGACGCTCAGGAGGTGGTGCAGCTCATCACCCAGAGGTCGTAGCGGGAATGATCGAGCGCATTGAGCGCCGGGCTCGACGCGATCATCCAGCCTGAAAAGATGATCTCATCCGCGCGGGTGTCGAAAATGTCGAGCCAGGCATAGGCTTCGCCTGCGGGGTTTTCGACCGGGTAGCGGCATTCGCCAAGCATGACGATCAGATGCCCCAGTCGCGCCTCGCCATCGCGCGCGACGTAAATATCGCCACTCGTGCCCGCCACGCGGTCGAGACCGCGCAAGTAGGCACCGTCGCCCTGCGCAATCCGGTCAGAGGGGGCAGGCGGGGTGGCGTCCTGCGCGAGCGCTGTGCCCGCGCCGAGAAGCGCGGCAAGGATCAGAGCGCGGATCATGGCTCAGCCGCGCGGCTTGGGCGTGACAGGCAACGCGCGAAAGCTCATTCCGGGCTCCAGGCCTCGTAATCCTTGCGCGGCGCGGGCGCGGGGCGTCGGATCGAGCCCTGCGGCGCATAGGCCAGGGGCGTGCCGGTCAGGTTTTCCTGATGCGGTTTTTCCCAAGGCTTGTGTGCAAGCGGCTTTTCGCTGGGCAGATCGTCCCATGTGTGATGCAGCCATCCATGCCAGTCGGGGCTGACGCGGCTGGCTTCCGATTCGCCGTTATAAATTACCCAGCGCTTTTTGCCGTCGCGCGATTGGTAATAGGTATTGCCCTGCGGATCCTCGCCCACTTTCACACCGTTGCGCCATGTGAAAAAGGCCGTATTCAGCGTGGAATAGTTCCACCATGTCAGAAAACGCAGCAGGAATTTCATCAGCTAACCTCAAGGCTCTTTGACGCCTTATGCACCAGCGCGACCCGGAAATCCAGTGCCAAGGACGCGCCTGCGCCGCAGGTAGGGTGCGTGCTTGTCACGCACCTCTGGCGGCCTGCGAAGGTGCGTGGAAACCACGCACCCTACGGCTATATCTCTGCCCGACAGCCATCAAACGCAGGAGCTTCGCCCATGCCCAGATATGAACGCCGCCCCGAGGTCATCGCCGCCCTCGACCCGGTTCAGTACCATGTCACGCAGGAAAACGGCACCGAGCGCCCGTTCACCGGAGCGCTCAACGACAATACCCGCCCCGGCATCTATGTCGATATCGTCTCGGGCGAGCCGCTCTTCG
>PXDM01000086.1 GCA_003565055.1 Paracoccaceae bacterium | reverse complement strand
CGAAAATGAGCCGCAACCCAGACCGCTGCCCCTCGCACCCGGGCGAAGTGCTCCGCGAGGACATCATTCCCGCGACGGGCAAATCCAAGTCCGAAATCGCATCTCGACCGGCAAATTCAACAATGTTACTTTCGTCCATGGTGGTGCGTCCTCTTCGGTTGGCGGGTTGTGTCGCAACGACAATCCAACCAGATGCACCGCCAGCTTTCAAATCCTCGAAACACCAGATTCAGTCACAGCTCTATCTACGCCTCCTTGAGGCCCTTGGAGCAGAACTGTCGGCGACAGACCGTCTGGCCGATCGGGATTTGCTCTGAGATGATCCTTTAGCCAGCGCCACATAGCTTTCGCCGCACAACATCACGTGAGCATGCTGAAAGCCGCTGCAGGCGAGCATGCTTTGTGTTCAACTGGCAAGCGGTTGATCAGCAGCCTTGAGATCGAGATGGGTGCGCGCGGCCGTGAGCTCTACGCGCATGTGATCCAGCATCCTCTCTACCGTCGCCAGCGAAGCGTTGTTAGCGCGTAGCGCTTCCGCAAGCTGACCAGAACCTTCGAGCCCGAGGGTAAGCGCGGCTCCCTTAAGCGTATGCAGTTCATTATTGAGCGCGCGGATGTCTACGTTTGCGAGGGCATCCAACAGTTTTTGTCGACTCTCGGGCAACGAGGCCTCGAACCGTTGGAGCAACCCTCTCACCTTGGTGGTTCCGAGCGTCGCAGCCAGGTCTGTGAATTGCTGGCTTACATTGACGGTGGCGCATTCGGGCACCGTTTCGCAATCTTCACTTCCTTGATGAACTGCAAGCGGAGCTTGCTCTTGCCGGATGTGGGGACACGGATCTTTGGGCGCAATACGGCGCAATAGGACAACGAGACGGTCGAGGGCGATGGGCTTTGACAGGAATTCATTCATGCCCGCCTCAGCGCACATCTTCCGATCCTCGGCAGAGGCGTTGGCCGTCACAGCAATGATTGGTAGGCTGTGTCCTTGCGCCCGGATCTGGCGGGCTGCGTCAGTGCCCGACAGCACGGGCATCTGCATGTCCATCAGAACCACATCCAGACCACCCTCGGCAACCCGCGCGACGGCTTCAAGTCCGTTGGTGGCGATGCACGCGCTGTGACCCAGATGTTCGAGCAAGTCGATCAGGATCTCGCGGTTGATGGGATTGTCTTCCACAACCAGAACGCGCAGGGGCGCGATGTCCGGGTCAGGCCGCCCCGGTGAGTTCGTCTCAGGGCTAACGACTGCGGGTTTTGCAACGACAGGGCCGATGATGCGAACAGGCAGGTCAAACCAGAATTTGCTGCCGACGCCGACGTCGCTTTCGACCCCGATCTCCCCCCCAAGTGCCTTGACGATCCGGCGTGAAATCGCGAGGCCCAGGCCCGTTCCACCAAACTGCCGCGCATAAGACCCGTCGATTTGGCGAAACTCTTCAAAGATCACTGTCTGATCTTCTGCCGATATCCCAATGCCGGTATCGACCACTTCGACCCGCAAAAGATCTGGCCCATGCAAGCGACCTGACAGCGTTACATGCCCGGCGCGCGTGAATTTCATCGCGTTGCCCACAAGATTGACAATGACCTGACGCAGGCGCTTCGGATCGGTTTCAACTTCAAACGGCGGCAGGCTGACTTCAAGGATAATACCCGCCGCTTCGGCGCGGGTCTCAAAAGCCGAGCGGATCTGGGCCGCGATACCGGGAAGGCTCACAGCCTCGTTGGAGAGTTCGAGGCCAAAAGAGTCCAGTTTCGAAAAATCGAGGACATCATTGATCACATCGAGAAGGAGTTGCCCTGAGTTGCGGATGGTCATCAGCCGGCGCGCCTGATCGGGACGCATATCGCTCACGCCAAGCAATTCGGTGGATGCGAGGATGCCGTTCAGGGGCGTGCGAATCTCGTGGCTCATCGTGGCGAGGAACGTGGATTTCGCCTGGCTTGCCGCCCGCGCGCGCATCGCTTGCCTGCGACTGCGCTCGTGCAAATGCGCCATGCGGCTATGGGCGCGACGCAGATGCGTCACTTGCAACGCAAGGATCGCACCGATGCCAAGAAATGCCAGGACAAGCAGTCCACCGCTGGCACCGAGGCGATCAAGAATATACTGCCGTTCGGCACGCTCCTCGACGCGCAGCTGGCTCATCGCATGGTTGGTCTTCAGAAGAAGCTCTGCGTGACTGTCACGAATATGCTCGAACGTGGGATACAGATCGCGGAGCTCAGTCAGGTAATCCTCTGACACAGGGGCGAGCGCATCGATCCGGCCTGCGAGGCCATGAACCAGCTGCGCGGTGCTGCTGGCAAGTTCCCCAAGTTCGTTGGTTCCGCGCAGATCGATCATGAAGGCCCCGCCTTCGAGCAGGGTCGATCGACTGTAGAGAATGTCATATGCGCGGATCAGGTCATCGTGCAGCGCAGCATCTTGCGTGCGGATCGCCAGATCCGTCAGATGCAGCAAGGTATGTGAATGCCGGTCCGCCTGAAACACTGCCCACATGGCATCTTCGCGCACACGGGTATCCATCGCGCGATCCGCTTCGAGCAACTTCGCAAACAGCACCACCCAGGCCATCATGAAGGCCAGCGCAATGCCGCCGAGCAGGACGAGGCCCTGCGTCATCCGTCTTGGGGAAAACGCAGCACCCCGTCGGCTGATCACGGATGAACCTCGATTTCTTTCACCTGCCAGACCGAGCGCGAGAAATACAGTTCGTTGAACAGCTCCGGGTTCTCGTCGAACGGATAGATGACAAAGAGCGGGCCCTTGTCACGCACAGACATGAGCGCATCGTTCTGCCGCGATGCAAGAATGACGGGGTTGTCATAGACATCAGAGACAGGAATCTCGACCGCGTAATCGTTGATCGCGATCACCCGCAGCGTTTCGCCTTCGGCACCGACCAACTCCAGCAGATCGGCGATCTGTGGCCCGGTGAAGGTCTGGACGCCCTCATGCCAGGGGGTCGCCGTGACAGTTTCGCGCTGTGGCAGCGCATCGAGCATGTCCATGTCGAAACGGGCAAGCGGGCCATCATTGCTGTTCGAGATGGCCCCACTGATGTCAAGAATGGGCGCGCCGACAGGCGATGACAGCGCTTCGGCTGCCGCAAGCGGGGCGGAAATGGCCATTGCGAACAGTCCCGCAGAGACGGTCAGCGCGAGCGATTTCAGGAGCTTCATGATCTTG
>PXDM01000474.1 GCA_003565055.1 Paracoccaceae bacterium | reverse complement strand
GCAGCGGGCTTACCGCTGATGTGGCATTGGCCATAGCATGGTCTCCTGATCAAAGGTTGGTCTCAGCAACCAAACCTTCTCATCAGGAGACCATTTCCTCCAATAACCACACCCATCCCGCGCAGCGGGTTTGTTCAATCCTGAATCAGAAAAGCCGCAACACGCTCTAAGCTGCATTTTCTTGCTGAAAATACTCAAACACCCCGCCTGCGGCACCGCGAAAGGGCTGCGGGCTCAGCCAATCCGCTGCAACACCGGGAAGGTCTCCAGCAGCCACCAGCTGAAGGCCGAAAACGCCCCGGTGACCAGCGCGACCCCGACCGCGATCAACATCAGGCCCATCACCTTCTCGATCACCCCGAGATGGCGCTTGAGCCGGTTCATCACCCCCATTGAGCGCTGCACGAAAATCGCCGCCAGCAGGAACGGCAGCCCCAGCCCCAGCGCATAGACCCCCAGCATCGCCGTGCCGCGTGTCACGGTCGCATCCGCTGCCGCCATGGTCAGGATCGCGCCGAGAACCGGGCCGATACAGGGCGTCCAGCCAAAGGCGAAGGCCAGCCCGAGCACATAGGCCCCGAAGGCCGAACCGCCCCGGTCGCCCGCATCAATCCGCGCCTCGCGCATGAGGAAGGGCAGCCGGAAAACACCCAGAAAATGCAGCCCGAAAAGGATCACCACGCCGCCCGCGATGCGCCCGAACAGCTCCGCATTGCTCAGGAACAAATGCCCCATGGTCGAGGCCGTGAAGCCCAGAAGCAGAAAGACCGTCGACAACCCCATGAAGAAGAACAGTGCAGGCAGGATCGCGCGGCGCGAGCGTTCGCCCTCGGCGGTCAGTTCCTGCATGGAAATCCCGCCCATATAGGCCAGATAGGGCGGCACGATGGGCAGAACGCAGGGCGAGAGAAAGGACAGGATGCCCGCGCCGAAAGCGATGGACAGCGCCATGATCAGCCCTGCATCGAAGACATCAATTCCAAACATCGCCCGGTCCTTCTCGTCTGCGCCGCGTCAACAGATACGCGGGCCGCGCGCGGGCGTCATCCGCAAGACTGTCACGATCCCGTGCACCGCGCGCCTTTGTCGCAGCGCAAAGTCAGGCCGCGCGAGGCACGGCCTGACGGTCTGGCCTATCAGGAGTTGAGCGACCACCAGCCGCGCCGCTTCTTCTCGGGCGCTGCCGGGGTTTCGGGGGCAGCATCTGCGATCCCTGCGGCCACGGCGTCTTCAACCGCCGCCTCAGCGGGCACAGCGTCCTCGGTCACAGGTTCCTCGGGCGCAGCCTCTTCGGCCACGGCGTCCGCTGGCGCAGCTTCCTCGGGCATGGCTTCTGCCGACGCGGCAACCTCGGGCGCAGTGACCTCCGGCTCCGCCACGACCGCAGGCGTTGTCTCCGCAGGCGCGCTGGTCGTTGTCGCGACCTCAACTGCCGGGGCTGCCATGACCGTGCTTGCCTCCAGAGGGACCGCATCCCCCGCGTCGGCTGCCACTGGCTCTTCAGCGGGCGCTTTGGCTTTGGGCTTGCGCCGCGCGCGGGCCGGTTTCTTGGCGGGGGCTTCCACGGCGACCGCCTCACCAGCCTCCGGCGCATCGGCAGCGGCCTCCTCTGCGGGTTTCGCTGCGGATTTGCGGCTGCGGCTGCGCTTGGCCTTGGGCTTCGGCGCAGTCGCCTCTTCGCCCTCGGTCGCGGGCACTTCCGCTGCCTCGGCCACGGCCGCTTCCTGCGGCGCGCTCACTGGCTCAGGCGTCGCCTCGCTCGCCTCCGCCGCGTCGCCATTCTGACCGTCGCCATTCTGCCCACCGCCCCGCTTGCGCCGTCTCCGACGACGCTTCTTGCGCGGCTGGTCCTCATCCTCGGCGCGCGGCTCCGTGGCCTCCGCGACCTGCTCTGCATCCTCCTCGACCAGATCGGGCGTGTCACCCTCTTCCTCCAGATCCGGCATCATGGTCGTGCTGATCGACACCACTTCCGAAGCGCGCACAGGCACCCGCGTCGCCGTCTTGAACTTCTCGATCTCGAAATCCGGGCTCACCATGAGCGGATCGGCCTCAAGCCGCACCGCCATGTCGAACCGCGCCTCGATCTGGGCGAGATGCTCGCGCTTGGCATTGATGATGAAATTCACCACCGCCGCAGGCGCACGCACCAGAACCTCGCGCGAGCGTCCGCGCGTGCCTTCTTCCTCGATCTGGCGCAGCACCGTCAGACCGACACTGTCATCCGACCGGATCAGCCCGGTGCCATGGCAATGCGGACAAGGCTGCGTCGTCGCCTCCAGCATGCCGGGGCGCAGGCGCTGGCGGCTCATCTCCAACAGACCAAAGCCCGAGATCCGCCCGACCTGAATCCGCGCACGGTCATTCTTGAGCTTATCCTTGAGCATCTTCTCGACAGCCGCGTTATTCTTGCGCTCTTCCATGTCGATGAAGTCGATCACGATCAGCCCGGCGAGGTCGCGCAGACGCAACTGCCGCGCAATCTCGGCAGCGGCTTCGAGATTGGTCTTGACCGCCGTATCCTCGATCGAGCCTTCGCGCGTCGCGCGGCCCGAGTTGATGTCGATGGCGACCAGCGCCTCGGTGATCCCGATCACGATATAGCCGCCCGAGGGCAGTTGCACGGTCGGGTTGAACATCGCCCCGAGCGTGCTTTCGACCTGATAGCGCGCGAAAAGCGGCTGCGGGTCGGCATAGAATTTCACGTTCTTGGCATGCGACGGCATGATCATCTTCATGAAATCCTTGGCCGTGCGATACCCCGCCTCGCCCTCGACCAGAACCTCGTCGATATTCTTGTTGTAGAGATCGCGGATCGTGCGCTTGATCAGATCGCCTTCCTCATAGATCGGGGTCGGTGCGATGGATTTCAGCGTCAGATCGCGGATCTGCTCCCAGAGCCGCAAGAGATACTCATAGTCGCGCTTGATCTCGGCCTTGGTGCGGTTCGCGCCCGCCGTGCGCACGATCAGCCCCGCGCCCTCTGGCACTTCGATCTCGTTTGCAATCGCCTTGAGCTTCTGGCGGTCGGAAGCATTGGTGATCTTGCGGCTGATCCCGCCCCCGCGCGCCGTGTTGGGCATCAGGACGCAATACCGCCCGGCGAGGCTGAGATAGGTCGTCAGCGCAGCGCCCTTGTTGCCGCGCTCTTCCTTGACCACCTGCACCAGCATGATCTGGCGCACCTTGATGACTTCCTG
>PXDM01000460.1 GCA_003565055.1 Paracoccaceae bacterium | reverse complement strand
TTCGGGTCTGTCGAGTTTCATGTCGGTGGAGCTGGCGCTGGCGGGGCTGATGCTGCCGACGCTGATCACGAACCTGAGCCAAGCCTTCCGGCAGGGCGCCGGCGCCGCCTGGGGGTCAATCAAGCGCTATTGGCGGATGCTGTCGGTCATGGTCGTGCTTCTGGTGCTGAGCGCGCAGTTTCTGGTCATGCTGCCCGAACGCGCGCTCTTGTTGCTGCTGGGCGGGCCGATTGTCGCCTTTGCGCTGTTGCAGCTTGCCGGGGTGCCGCTGCGCCTGCCTGTGCAACGACGCAGGCGTGCGGAATGGGCCAGCGGGGCGGTTGCGGGGCTCTATGGCGGGATCTCGGGGATCTGGGGGCCGCCGGTGATGGTCTATCTGATCTCGGTCGATACCGGCAAACGCGACATGGTGCGGGTGCTAGGGGTGGTGTTCCTGATCGGGGCGGTGGCGCTGATCGGGGGGCATCTGATGTCGGGGGTCGCCACAGCGCAGACACTGGGCTTTTCGGCGCTTCTGGTCGTGCCGGGGATGCTGGGGCTGTGGCTGGGCTATGTGGTGCAGGACCGGCTGGATGCGGTACAATTCAGGCGCTGGACGCTGATCATGCTGGTGCTGACCGGGCTGAACCTGCTGCGGCAGGCGCTCTAGCCGAGACAAGCGCCCCCATATCTGCACGTTTGCCAACTGGCCGCATCGCCCGATGACGCAAAAACGGCCATCGCGTCGCTTTCAGCGGGTGCAATCCAGCGCATCCCGCGCTAGATCATGGGCCGAGTGCTGGAGGTCTGTGCAGGTGATTGTCGTCGAATTTGGCCCCGAAGGCCGGGCCGTCATGTTCACGAGGCCGCGCCGCTGGCTGGTTGCACAGAACCCCGACGAGGTTCTTGCCGTGCTGGAGGCCGCGGAAGCGGCAAGGCGAGCGGGCGCGTGGATTGCGGGCTATCTGGCCTATGAGGCGGGCTATGCGCTGGAGCCGCGCCTGCTGCAAGTCGCGCGCAGCGACGGGGCACCTCTGGTCGTGCTGGGGGTCTTTGACGCAGCCGAGCCTGCCGCGCCCCTGCTGGCCCGCGCCGAGCGCGCGGCGTCCGGCGTCGATCTCGCGCCGTTGGTGCCGGGGATCGCCCGCGCGGCCTATGACGCGGCCTTCGCGCGGCTGCATGCCTATCTGCAGGCGGGGGATTGCTATCAGGTCAATCTGACCTTCCCGGTCCATACCCGCTTGCGCGCGGGCACGCCGCTGGGGCTCTACGGGGCGCTTCGGGCGCGCCAGCCAGTGGGCTTCGGGGCCTATCTGGAGCTTGATGACGGGCGTTTCATCGTCTCGCGCAGCCCTGAGCTGTTCTTTCGGCTGACAGATGGCATTCTTGAAAGCCGCCCGATGAAAGGCACCGCCCCGCGCAGCGCGGATGCGGCGCAGGATGCGCGACTGAAGGCCGAACTCGCCGCGAGCGAGAAGGTGCAGGCCGAAAATCTGATGATCGTCGATCTCCTGCGCAATGATATCGGGCGGATCAGCGAGATCGGCTCGGTGCGGGTGCCGGAATTGTTCGCCATCGAGAGCTTCGCGACCGTGCATCAGATGAGCAGCCGCATTCAGGGCCGGCTCATCGCCGGGGCAGGTCTGCCCGAGATCATGGCCGCGCTCTTTCCCTGCGGCTCGGTCACGGGCGCGCCGAAAATCCGCGCGATGCAGATCATCGCGGAGCTTGAGCCGCATCCGCGCGGGGCCTATTGCGGTGCGATCGGCTGGGCTGCGCCGCAGGGTGATCAATGCTGGTCGGTGGCGATCCGCAGCCTGCAGATGGATGCGGGCGGCGCGATCCGCGCCAATGTGGGCGGGGGCGTGGTGCAGGACAGCACCGCCGAGGGCGAATGGGAGGAAGCGCTTTGGAAGACGCGCTACGCGCAGGCGCTTGCGACGACAGCCTGCGTCTGATCGAGACGATGCTCTGGGACGGCACGACCGCCCCGCGCGCGGATCTGCATCTCGCGCGGTTGGCAGAGGGCGCGGCGCTGCTCGGCTGGCCCTGCCCGGCGGTCGATCTGCACGGCCCTGCTGCGCCCGCGCGGTTGCGCCTGACGCTGGATCGCCATGGCCGGGTCGAGATCACGACCACCCCCCTGCCCCCGCGCGCGGAGCTGTGGCGGGTGGGGCTGGCCCCGGCGCGGCTCCAGTCTGCCGATCCGTGGCTGCGGGTCAAATCCACACGCCGCGCGGTCTATGACCGGGCGCGCGCAGCGATGCCCGAGGGGCTCGACGAGGTGATCTTGCTCAATGAGCGCGGCGAGGTCTGCGACGGCACGATCACGACAGTGTTTTTCGACCGGGGCGCGGGGCTGCGCACGCCGCCCTTGTCCGCAGGGCTTCTGCCCGGTGTGCTGCGCCGCGCGCTGGCCTGCCCCGAAGAGACGCTTCTGGCCGGGGATCTGCCTGCCGTGCGGCTCTGGGTCGGCAATGCGCTGCGCGGGCTGATCCCGGCGCGGTTCGAGGCGGGCGATGCGCGCAGCAGCGCGGCACAAGAGGTCTGAGCGGGGCGCTCTCGGGCGGGCGACGGCCCTCAGCCGCGCTTGAGCAAGGCCGCCATGCGGTAGAAGCCATGCACCATTTTCGTGTAGGGCGTGAGCACGAAGAACGCGAAGACGGCACCGAGATGGAGCGCGAGCAAGGCCGGCACTGCGCTGGTGCCCGTGGCCGCATAGAGCGCGAGCCCCGTTGCCGAGACGGTGAACAGAAGCAGCACGAAGGCCATCTCGCCGCCCCAGACCCGCACCGCCCCCAGGTCCCGGTCAGCGCGCAGCTTCAGCCATGCGAGCGCGCCCGTCCCGAGGCAGAGCAGAATGCCGCCCGGCACGCCGAGCAATTTGGGCGGTGACCAGAACGGATAAGGCGCTTCCCAGCCCAGCCCGTAATGCATCAGCGTCGCCACCGAGGTCGCGGCAAAGCACATCAAAAAGCCCCAGAGCGTCGCCTGATGGGCGTGGCGGCGGGCGTTGGAATAGCGCGCGCCGCGCTCGAAATTGCAGCCCTGCCCGGCCCCGCCCGAGAGGTTTTTCATCCGCGCGACCGACCCGCCCATCCGGCGCAGATCGGCCCATGTGATCCAGCCGCCGCCGATCTCGCGCCAATAGCTGCGCAGCGAGAGCGCGAGCCCCGTTGCCGAGACGGTGAACAGAAGCAGCACGAAGGCCATCTCGCCGCC
>PXDM01000109.1 GCA_003565055.1 Paracoccaceae bacterium | reverse complement strand
GCGCTCTCGGAAAGCTGCGATGTCTATTTCTATGAAATGTCCCAGCGTTGCGGGATCGACAAGATCAACGAGATGTCGACGCGTCTGGGCCTCGGCATCCGCTATGATTTGCCGATTACCTCGGTCGCGGGCGGCCTGAACCCGACGCGCGCCTGGAAACGCGAGAACCGCAATGCGGAATGGCTGGTCGGCGATACGATCAATGCCTCCATCGGACAGGGCTTTGTGCTCTCGACGCCCTTGCAGCTCGCCGTGATGACAGCGCGCCTGGCATCAAATACCGCCGTGCTGCCGCGACTGCTGCGCGATCCGCTGGAGCGCAGCGAAGCGCAGGCGGCGAGCCTCGATCTGCGCCCCGAATGGCTGAGAATGGTCCGTCAGGGCATGGATCAAACCGTCAATGACCGGCGCGGAACGGCCTATTCCTCGCGCGTGGTGGCCGAGGGGCAGCGTATGGCAGGCAAGACCGGCACCAGTCAGGTGTTCTCGATCAGCCGCGCCGAACGCGACGCCGGGATCCGCCGCCAGCAGGATCTTCCCTGGAACCGGCGCAATCACGCGCTCTTCGTGAATTACGCCCCCTTCGACAACCCGCGCATCGCGGTCTCGGTCGTGGTGGAACACGGGATGGGCGGGTCATCCACCGCCGCCCCGATCGGGCGTGATATCATGCTTGCCGCGCTCAATGACGGCAGGCCTCCCCTCTCCGCTTACCCGGCCCCACAGCGCAACCGGATCCAGCACGAACAGCAAGAACTCGGAGATCGTCTGCGCCGCCCCGAAGACCTGCAGCTGAGCCGTGCATGAGCTATCTTGAATATAACACCCGCCAGATGCCTTCGGGCCTGCGCAAGGTGCTGTATCTGAACTGGCCGCTGGTGCTGCTTCTGATCCTTGTCGCGGGCTACGGGTTCGTGATGCTCTACTCCGTGGCAGGCGGCAATCTCTCGCCCTGGGCCGAGCCGCAGATCAAACGGTTCGGGGCAGGACTGGTGCTGATGTTCATCGTGGCTTTCATGCCACTGTGGTTCTGGCGCTCGATTGCCGGGGTCAGCTATGTCGTGGCGCTGCTGCTTTTGCTGGGTGTCGAGTTTTTCGGCACTGTCGGCATGGGCGCAAAACGCTGGCTGGTGATCGGTCCTGTGCGCATCCAGCCCTCGGAGCTGGCCAAGATCACCACAGTTCTGGCGCTGGCGGCCTATTATGACTGGCTTGATCTCAAGAAAGTCTCGCATCCTGTCTGGGTTGTTGTCGCTGTGCTCATCGCTCTGATCCCGACTTTGCTGGTCTTGCGCCAGCCAGACCTCGGCACAGCGATGCTGCTTGCCATCGGTGGTGGGGTGGTGATCTTTGCGGCCGGGGTGCATTGGGGCTATTTCGCAGCGCTGATCGGCAGTGTTGTCGGGTTGATCACGCTCGTGTTCCAGTCGCGCGGCACGGAGTGGCAATTGCTCAAGGATTACCAATACCGCCGCATCGATGCCTTTCTGGACCCGACGATCGACCCACTGGGCGCGGGCTATCACATCAATCAGGCCATGATTGCGCTCGGATCCGGGGGCTGGTCGGGGCGCGGTTTCATGGAAGGCACGCAGGCACGGTTGAACTTCCTGCCCGAGAAACACACGGATTTCGTCTTCACGACACTGGCGGAAGAATTCGGCTTTGTCGGCGCCTCATCGCTTCTGCTGCTCTACATGATGATCGTCGCCGTCTGCTTGCTCACAGCGATGCGCACGACCAACCGCTTCGGCGCGCTCTTGGTCATGGGGGTGATCGGCATGTTCTTTCTTTATTTCGCGGTGAATATGGCCATGGTGATGGGGCTCGCTCCGGTCGTCGGCGTGCCGCTGCCGCTGGTTTCCTATGGGGGCTCAGCAATGATCGTGCTGATGGTCGGCTTCGGTCTGGTGCATTCGGCCCATATCCACCGTGCCCGGTTGCCATCGTGACGCTGACCCTGCTCTTTGCTGCAGGCGATGAGGCGCTTGACGCGTATCAGCTGCCGCTCATAACGGAATTGCGCAAGGCAGGTCTCGATGCCCGGATCGTGACCGATGCGCCGCCCGAGACTGTCGATTACATCCTCTATGCGCCCTCCGGCCCGCTGACCGATTTCACGCCCTTCACGCGCTGCAAGGCCGTGCTGAGCCTCTGGGCCGGGGTGGAGCGAATTGTCAGCAATCCGACCCTGACGCAGCCACTGGCGCGGATGGTCGATCCTGGCCTGACTCAGGGCATGATCGAATATGTCACAGGACATGTCCTGCGCCACCATCTGGGGATGGACGCGCATATCCATGCCCGCCCCGGCGCGTGGCGACCGATCGAGCCGCCGCTGGCGCAGGAGCGGATCGTCGGGTTTCTCGGCCTCGGGCAGTTGGGGCAAGGCTGCGCGCAGGCTTTGCAGGCACTCGGGTTTCAGGTCATCGGCTGGTCCAGCACGCCCAAGGTTCTGCCGGGCATCGCCTGCCATCACGGCCCAGAGGGGTTGAAGTCCGTCCTGCAAGCTGCTGAAATCCTTGTGACCCTTCTGCCCCATACGCCACAGACCGAGAGTCTTCTGAATGAAACGCGCCTCGCGCAGATGCGAGAGGGGGCCGTGCTGATCAACCCCGGACGCGGCGCGCTCATTGACGAGCCAGCCCTTCTTGACGCGCTGGATCGCGGCCAGATTGCACATGCCACGCTGGATGTCTTTCGCGCCGAACCGCTGCCCGCAGACCATCCTTTCTGGCATCATCCCCGCGTCACAGTCACCCCGCATATCGCCGCGACAACGCGGGCCGCGAGCGCCGCGCGGGTGATCGCGAACAATATCGCGAGGGTTGAAACAGGCGAAACTCTGCAACATGAAGTGTCTCGCGATCACGGCTATTGACCAAATCCCTTCGCAGCGCCATTCATTGCTTATTGTTCATGAATTAGAAACGCTCTGGTCCTAGCATCAGGCTATGATCGAGCCTTGCACAGTTGGACGCCGATGCAGAACCGGCGGGCAGAGCAGCCCAGACGCGACCGACCGCGCGCGCGGTCCCTGCCGGCGCATCTCCAGCCTGTGCCCCGCCCTCCGGAGCCAGCGCATATGATCAGGCTGCAACTCGCAGTTGTGATTCTCTTGACACTCGGCGGCCTTCTTGCCGCCAGTGCGCTCACGGACCATTGCGCGCAGGATGCCCGTTTTTGCGGCCCCGAGCGCGG
>PXDM01000087.1 GCA_003565055.1 Paracoccaceae bacterium | reverse complement strand
TGTTCGGGGTCAATCCATCGTTGCGAAAGTTGCCCTGACATCTGTCGTCGGAATGAACACGCGGGTGGGGTTCATGGGGTCCCCCAGTGGCCTGAACCCAAGTTCTTGATAGAACTGCCAACGCCTGTCGAAATGATCGTCCCGCAGCACATCCAGCACGGTTGCGGCGGCGCACATCTGTTCGGCGATGGTCATGCAGTGCCGCATCGCGTCGATGACCAGTGCGGTGCCAAGCCCCTTGCCCTGCATGTCTTGCCGCACCGCGACGGCCCGGATGTAGATCACCGGCACATCGGGCGCGCGGGCCCGCTGCCATTGTCTGGGGCCAGCATCGGGCCGCACCGTCAAGGCGCCCAGCGTATAGAACCCCGAAACCGCCGGCTCGTCGCCCGCCGTCGCGATCCATGCGGCCACCATCCCCGCCTTGACCTGATCGGACAGCGAGGATTTCAGGAAATGGTCAATGGGCGCAAAGCCGCAGGAAAAGGCGCTGCGGTCATGCAAGGACTTGTCGAATTTTGCGATGGTCAGGGTGGGGCGGTCCGCAGGCAGATCAGCCTGCATCCGTCAGCAAACCCTTTGACCCAGCCGCCGCACGGGCCAATCCCGGGATAACCTTGCCTTGGGCATCAATGGCGGCCCTGAAAGCATCAAAGGTATCCTGCGGCAGGATCGAGAGGGCCAATCGCTGCTCCACCTCCTGCGCCCGCAACAGGGCTGCTTGCCGGATGAAATCAGCCTCTTGCAACCCTGTCGCCGCGGCAGCGGCACGAATGCGGGCCTCATCCTCGCGGTGCAGGCGCAGCTCTTTGCGGGCATCCATTTTGCCGGGCGTGGTGGTGGTGGGGGGCATGGCGAACATCGGGCTTCTCCTATGCGATACATGTACGGCAAAACGCCGTACATGTCAAGATTTTCAAATGGTCTGGCATCCGTCTTGAGTGTTTCAGGGCTGCAGACGTGGATCCAGAGCAAAGCGTTCCTGGGTAATATCGTCGTAGTCAGCGGCTGGTTTTGTCGCATCGAAAATCAGGTTCCAGCTATGTCGCGACACGGCACTCGGGATCAGGATGAAACGGTGGTCTCTCAGAAGGTCATCCCCATACTGCTGCTGGTTCCTGTTCGGGGTACAGGGGTATAACCAGTTCGGGTTGGGCACATCATCCGGCCCGACGATATGGATACCCTTTGGGTCGATGATGCGGCCAGACGTCAGAACATGGGGCTGCGTATCAAGCACGCGAAACCCCTTATGCACGGCGACCTCCAGCGTCGCGGTGGCCGGATCGAGCGACGCGTAGATCGCCCGCGTGCCGGGCGCGTTCCACCTGCCGCCGACCCGGAAGCTCCCCTCTCCAGTATTCCAGGTCGCGGCGTGCCTGTCCGCGTCCAGCCGCCAGAAGCGGACCTCTCCGCTCCCCAGCGGGGGCGGCAGCGGCGTCATACATAAACCCCGTATTCGATACGTGTCAGGTAATCCTCAACGGCCTCCACCCCGACGGCGGTGCTGAGCAGATCGATCGGCCGACGCTGATCCAGACCGATCGCGGGCGCGTTCAACCACGCCTCTGCCTCTGCCTTTGAGCCGAAAATTTCGGAAGCGCGACCAAGAATCTCGGCGAATTTCCAGGTGCGGTTGCTCTGGTCAACGCTCAGCACGGCGTCTGGCGCATCCTTCTTGCGGCGCTGAAGCGTTCTGACACTGATCCCGATCGCCTTCTCCAGAACGGTATCTGTTGCGAGAAAGGCAACCTGGGTCGTGAGGTGCAGCAGGGCAGCCGAGGGCAAGCCCAACATCAGAATATCATGCGCCTCGAGGTTATTGCGCACCGGCTTGCGGATGGTGTCCCTTCCGCCGAGCAGAGCATAGGTGCGGGCGATGTCGTGTTCAGCTGATACTGTTTGGGCCATGCAATCCTCCGAAGCGTCACGTGTCGCTATAGATATGACACGTGACGCCAGAAATTTCAAGGTCGGCCACATCGAATGGCTGCCTTCCACGGCTGACGAAGACAGTCATGCCGATTTCGCAGTGCTCTGCGCCCCACTTGTTCCAGGGGCTACCTGGGTTTGTACGGGGACATCAGGAAATTCCTAGAGGATCCTTCATGGAGGGATTTTCATCTGTGCCCAGAGGGTCAACGAGACAGACGCGACCGGCACGGTCTACAGCACCCGCAGCTGGCGCTTGCCCGTGTCGAGCAGGTCTGTCTTGCTTTATGGGCTGACTCGTTTTCACCCGGATTTCCCTGATTTGACTTGTGATGATCCGTGCTTTCTCGTTGGGATATTCCTGAAAAAGCGGGGTCGTCTTGAGGCTGCTTGGGATACCCTGTTCATTCCAAGGGCCGCCGTTAATAGGTCGAGGGTGATCCTTCGTCGGTTATTGAACGGCACGTCATCACCCGTCGCCATTTTTCCCGCCCAATCCGGAGGGGCCGTTTTTAAACGAGATTTCCCGATTGAAGTCAGGAATTCCTATTATGATTGCAAGAAAAGCTGACAAGCGCAGGGCATTCCCAAAATCCGCCGAGATCACCCCCGACCATCAAGGTTCACCCCCCGATGCCAGAGCGGTGTCTTCTGCCAGACCATTTCATGAATACCACCGTCGTGGTTGCAGGCGAGTAGGCCGACCCATTCCAGCGGCATCGCGACTGCACTGAACAGCCCACCCGCAGGGCCACGCCAGCCGGGATCGACGGCCGGTCCATAGAGCAATGCCGCCAGCTCGGCCAATGTGAAACCAGTGTCCGGCATGCGCCCCACGGCATGCAGCCAAAGGGGCCAATCGCCCACCGGGGCCTCGCCCGAGCGCATGCCCTCGGTATGGTCAAAGCGGAACAGAAAGCCCGGGCTGATCGTGCCGAAAGCGGCCTCGGGGTCGGCGGCCAGCGTCAGTCCGGACTTGGTCAGGCCCCACTTGTCCTTGGACTTGCGGCCAAGACGCAGGGCCGTCAACAGCACCCGCAGGTATTCCAGAGGCGGCACATCGAATTCATTGAGCACCTTGTTGACGGAATAGAGCTTCTCTGCCGTCCAGTTCGGAAACTCCATCCGCCGCACGATCCAGTCGGTGGCGTGGCGATTCCATGCCCCGGACTTCGTCAAGCCGATCCCGACATGCGCGGCCTGATAGGCGGCGACCGTCCGGAAAGCCCGGATCATCGGCGCATGGGTCAGCACGGTTTCAGCGCCGGGAT
>PXDM01000167.1 GCA_003565055.1 Paracoccaceae bacterium | reverse complement strand
GTGGCACACAGCGCGAAGGTCAGATCCGTTTCGTTTCCTCGGTCGCCGATGCCGCCACCAGAACATTTCGCGTCGAGGTCGAGATCGCAAATCCTGATGGAGAACTGCCCTCGGGCCTTAGCGCCGAAGTGACGATCCCCATCGAGACGGTGCCGGCGCATCGGGTCTCGGCAGCGCTTGGCCGACTGGACGAGCGGGGCCGCTTGGGGCTGCACATTGTGGACGAGGCTTACCGCATCGTCTTTGTGCCGGTCGAGATCGTGCGGGCGCGAACCGATGGCATCTGGATTGCAGGTCTGCCCGAGCGGGCGCGCATCGTAACAATCAGCCAGGGCACCCTGGCGGCTGGTCAACAGGTCGAGGTTCGCGAGACCCCACCGGAATACCTAGAAGTCGCGCCACGCGGCCCCGGTGCAGCACCCGAGGCTGGCGAAAGGATCGACGCCGTAGCGCCGACTGCCCCGGCGGCGGGTGAAGGGGAAGCGGGCGAAGACGGGGCTGTCACCTCGGACGGCGAAGCGCTTGAGAATGACAGCGCCGCCCCCTTGCAGGAGTCCCGCTAGTGCACGCCCTCATTGCCGCCGCCTTCAGCCGGGTCCGCACCGTTCTTCTGACACTGGCGCTCGTCCTGATCGCGGGCGTCTATGCCTATGCCATCATACCCAAGGAAGCCGCGCCCGAGATCGATATCCCGGTTTTCATCGTGAATGTGGGCTATCCGGGCATTTCGGCCGAGGACAGCGCACGCCTTCTGATCGAACCGATGGAGCGCCGGTTCCAGGGTATGCCCGGCCTTCGCCGCATGAGCGGACAGGCAGGCGAGGGCTTCGCGACGATGACGCTGGAGTTTCAGGCAGGTTTCGACCAGCAGACCGCCCTTCAGAATGTGCGCGACGAGGCTGCCAACACCCAGCCCAACCTGCCCGACGGTGCGGGAGAGTTGCGCGTCAGCGAGATCGATCTGTCGCTCTTTCCGATCCTGACCGTGGCGCTTTCGGGCGCTGTGCCCGAACGCGAGTTGATCCGCATTGCACGCGATCTTCAGCGCCGGATCGAAAGCGTGAGTGGCATACTCGAGGCCAACCTTAGAGGCGATCGTGCGGACCTGCTGGAGATCGTCATCAATCCGCTGGCAATGCAGTCTTATGGCATCTCTTCGTCCGAGATCATGCAGGCGGTGCGCGCCAACAACCAGCTTGTCGCCGCTGGTGCATTCGACACCGGTGACGGGCGCATTGGCGTCTCGATCCCCGGCACGATCCAGACGATAGGCGATGTGCTGACCATGCCGGTCCGGGTCAGCAACGGCACGGTCGTGCGCGTGCAGGATGTGGCACAGGTGCGCCAGACCTATCAGGACGCGACAAGCTTCGCGCGTATCGACGGTCAGCCCACAATCGGGCTCGACATCAGCAAGATGGCCGGGGCGAACGTGATCGACGCCGTCGCTGCGGTGCAGGCTGCGGTGGCGCTTGCCCGTGCCGACTGGGGCGACGCGATCCAGGTCAACTACCTGCAAAATCAGGCTGAAGACATTCAGAGTCTGCTGAGCGATCTGGAAAACAACGTGATCGCCGCCGTCCTTCTGGTGATGCTGACCATGTTGCTAGCCCTCGGCCTGCGTGCGTCCTTGCTGATCTCGGTTGCCATCCCCGGTGCGTTCCTGGGCGGGATCCTGATGCTCTTCCTGCTGGGCGCCACGATGAACATCGTGGTGCTGTTCGGCCTCATCCTGGTGATCGGGATGCTCGTGGACGGGGCCATCGTGGTGGTCGAACGCGCCGAGAGGCTGCAAGCAGAGGGAATGCAGCGCAAGCAGGCCTTCCTCGATGCGGCGCAGCGCATGGCATGGCCCATTGCGGCGTCAACGGCAACGACGCTGGCGGTGTTCGTGCCGCTGCTGTTCTGGCCCGGCACTGCGGGGCAGTTCATGTATTATCTGCCGCTCACGGTCATCGTCACGCTGGGTGCGTCGCTGGTGATGGCGCTGATTTTCGTTCCGGTAATCGGAACGCTGTTTTCCGGTGGCGGAATGCCGTTGACCCCGGCTGTGGAACGAACCCAACCGGGCGTCTATGACAGCACGCTGCGCTATATGGTCGCCCGCCCGGGGTTTGCGATGGGACTGAGCGTTCTTTGCCTGTTGCTGTCCTTTGCGGTCTACGGCGCCTTGGGCCGCGGCTTCGATTTCTTCCCTTCCGTGGAGCCAGAGCGCGCGCAGGTTCAGGTGCAGGCCGATGGCAACCTTTCCGTGCACGAGGCCGACCGCCTGATGCGCATGGTCGAGAACCGCATCATCGGCACGACGGGCGTGGAGAGTGCCTATTCACGGACCATCGGCTCGGTAGAGGAGCGGCTGCGCTCCAACCTCGCACCCAACGTGATCGGCACGATTCAGATCGACTTCACCGACTGGCGCATCCGGCCCACTGCCAGCGCGATCATCGAGACGATCCGCGCCCAGACGGGTGACCTGCCGGGGATCGGCGTGCAGGTCGAGGAACAGGTGGCGGGGCCGGGTGCTGCGCGTCCCGTCCAGATCGAGATCTCGTCAGATAACCGCGAGCTTCTGCCAGCTGCCGCGGCGCGACTGCAGGCACTGATGGCTGATCAGGGCACATTCGTGGACGTCTCCAGTGATGTACCTGTGCCTGCGCCCGAAATCAGGCTTCGGGTGGACCGCGAACAGGCCGCCCGCCATGGCGTTGACATCAACACGCTGGGCACCGCCGTTCAGCTGTTGACCACCGGGGTCACGCTGGGCACCTATCTGCCCGATCACGCGGATGACGAGGTCGATATCCGCCTGCGCTATCCGGCGGAATAGCGGACCTTTGCGCAGCTTACGGATTTGCGGGTGTCCACCCAGAGCGGCATGGTGCCCATCGCGAACTTCGTACAGCTTGCCGTCGAACCGGCCGCGACGGTGATCAACCGCGTCGACGCCCGCAACGTGCAGAATGTGTCGGCCGGAATCGTCGACGGGACAACTGTTGCCGACGAACTCGCCACCCTCCAGCAAGCTGTTCAGGCCGCGGATTTCAGCGAAGATGTGGACATCCGTTTCGCTGGCGAGATCGAGGAACAGCAAGAGGCTATGACGTTTCTCATCATCGCCATGGTCATAGCGCTCTTCTTGATGTTCATCATTCTGCTGACGCAGCTGAACAGCTTCTTTCAGGCGGTCCTTGTGCTGTCGGCGATC
>PXDM01000331.1 GCA_003565055.1 Paracoccaceae bacterium | reverse complement strand
GAATCCGCGCTCCGGGCCGCGACCGAGGCGGAACGCGCCGCCGAGCGCGCAGCGTCCGAGGCGCGCGAGGGCCGCGCCGGGGCCGAGGCGCGGCGCGATGCCGCGCGCGAAGGGGTTGCCCTTGCGACCGCGCGGATCGCGGAAGAGATGGATTGCGCCCCTGACGCGCTTCTGGCGCAGCTTGACGCCGATCCCGAGACGATGCCGGATGCGCGCGCGATGGAGGAAGAACTCACCCGCCTGCGCCGCGCCCGCGATGCACTCGGCGCAGTCAATCTGCGCGCCGAGGAAGACGCGCGCGAGGTCCAGACCGAGCATGATCTGCTGGTGCAGGAAAAGGCCGATCTCGAAGCCGCGATCGCCAAGCTGCGCTCGGGCATCAGCGCGCTCAATCGCGAAGGGCGCGAGCGGCTGCTGGTCGCCTTCGAGAAGGTCAATGGCAGTTTCTCGACGCTGTTCACGCATCTTTTCACTGGCGGCGAGGCGCGGCTGGTGCTGGTGGAAAGTGACGATCCGCTCGATGCGGGCCTCGAGATCATGTGCCAGCCACCGGGCAAGAAGCTCTCGACGCTCTCGCTTCTGTCGGGCGGCGAGCAGACGCTGACCGCGCTGGCGCTGATCTTCGCGGTGTTTCTGGCCAATCCGGCCCCGATCTGCGTGCTCGATGAGGTCGACGCGCCGCTTGACGATGCCAATGTCGCGCGCTTCTGCGATCTGCTCGACGAGATGACCCGCCGCGCCGATACGCGCTATCTGATCATCACGCATAACGCGCTGACCATGGCGCGAATGGACCGGCTTTTCGGCGTGACCATGGCCGAACGCGGGGTCAGCCAGTTGGTCAGCGTGGATCTGAAAGCAGCGGAGACGCTGGTGGCCTGACGCAAAGGGCCTCGACAGGGGCATGGGCAGGCGTTTATCTGCACATGTGAAACAAATGGTGGCCCTGCCATGATCCAGCCCGCCCGCGCGCCCCTGATGACCCCTGTGCTGATCGGCGGCTGTGTCATCATCATGATCAGCTTCGCGATCCGCGCCAGTTTCGGCGTGTTCCAGATCCCGATTGCCGAGGAATTCGGCTGGCTGCGCGCCGAGTTTTCGCTGGCGATTGCGATCCAGAACCTTGCCTGGGGGATCGGCCAGCCGATTTTCGGCGCGATTGCCGAGCGCTTCGGCGACCGGCGCGCGATTTTCCTCGGCGCGCTGGTCTATGCGGCGGGGCTGGTGCTGTCCTCTTTCGCGGTCACACCGGGCGCGCATCAACTGCTGGAAATCCTCGTGGGCTTCGGGATTGCAGGGACGGGCTTCGGGGTGATTCTGGCCGTGGTGGGTCGTGCGGCCTCTGACGAGCACCGCAGCCTTGCGCTGGGGATCGCCACGGCGGCGGGCAGTGCGGGGCAGGTTTTCGGCGCGCCCTTGGCGGAAATCCTGCTCGGTTTCTATAGCTGGCAAGTGGTGTTCACGCTGTTTGCGGGCGCGATCCTGCTGAGCCTTCTGGCGCTGCCGATGATGCGCAGCCCTGCCCCGGCCAGCCGCGCGGAACTGGAGCAAAGCATGGGCGCGGCGCTGACCCAGGCCTTCCGCAACCCGAGTTTCACGCTGATTTTCCTAGGCTTCTTCTCCTGCGGCTACCAGCTCGCCTTTGTCACCGCGCATTTCCCGGCCATGGTCACCGAGATGTGCGGCCCCATCGCGCCCGACGGGATGCTGGCCGGGTTCGGGATCACCACGACCTCGGCGCTGGGGGCTGTGGCGATCTCGCTGATCGGGCTGGCCAATATCGCAGGCACGATCACTGCAGCCTGGCTCGGCAAGCGCTATTCCAAGAAGTACCTGCTGGCCGCGATCTACATGGCGCGCACAGTGATTTCGGCGGCCTTCATTCTCTCGCCGATCACACCGGGCTCTGTGCTTGTGTTCTCGCTCTTGATGGGGGCGCTGTGGCTCGCGACCGTGCCGCTGACCTCCGGCCTGATCGCGCATATCTACGGGCTGCGCTACATGGGCACGCTTTACGGGATCGTGTTTTTCAGCCATCAGCTGGGCAGTTTTCTGGGCGTCTGGCTCGGCGGTGCGCTTTATGATCTGCATGGCGATTATACGCTGGTCTGGTGGGTGGGTGTCGCGGTGGGGCTGTTTTCAGCGCTTGTGCATCTGCCTGTCCGCGAAAGGGCGCTGAACCTGCGGCCTGCGTGACGCGGTCGGGGTGTTTGAGTATTTTCAGCAAGAAAATGTCAGGACCGGGCGGCGTGCATTCCGGCCCAATGCCCGGTCGCGAGGCAGGCGGTCAGCAGATAGCCGCCGGTGGGGGCTTCCCAGTCGAGCATCTCGCCTGCGGCAAAGACACCGGGCCAGGCTTTCAACATCAGCCCGTCGGTCAGGGCAGCGTGGGAGATGCCGCCTGCGGTTGAAATCGCTTCATCCATCGGGTGCGGGCCTCTGAGCGGCAGCGGCAGGGCCTTGAGCCGGGCGGCCAGTGCGGCGGGTTCACTGGGCAGCGGGCGGGCGCACTCCATGGTGAGCGCGAACCGCGCGCCCTGCAGCCTGAGCGCGCGGCGCAGGCGGTTGCTGCGCGACAATTTGGGGGGCTGCTGCGCGAGGCGTGCGGCGATCTCGGGCGCCGTGAGGTCGGGAAAGAGGTCGAGCGTCAGGGGCGCGCCCTCGCGCAGGGCGCGCGCGACCGCGTAAATGCCGCCGCCTTCGACGCCGCGCGCGGAGATGACGAATTCGGCGCGTATCCCGGTCGGCCCGGCGATCAGGCGCGTGCCCTTGATCGGCTGGCCGAAATGCGGGCGCATATGCGCGGACCAGTCGACGGCAAAGCCCATATTCGCAGGCTGAAACGGCGCGAGAGTGACGCCGCGTTGCGCCAGATGCGCGGCCCAGGTGCCGTCGGAGCCAAGCCGCGCCCAGCTTGCGCCACCGAGAGCGAGCACTGTGACGCGCGGGGCGAGCGCGCGGGCCCCTTGCGGCGTGGCGAAGTCGAACGCGCCGCCCTGCCAGCGCCAGCCGAGGCGCAGCGTGACACCGGAGGCGTCAAGCCGCGCGAGCCATGCGCGCAGCAGCGGCGAGGCTTTCATGGCCTTTGGGAAGACGCGGCCCGAGGAGCCGGTGAACAGCTCTTGCCCGAGGCTGCTCGCCCAGTCGCGGATCTGATCAGGGCCGAAGGCGCGCAGCATGGGCGCGAGCCAGGGCGCGGCCTCGGGGCCGAAGGCGGCAAAG